>NZ_JATABG010000155.1:0-7802 GCF_036533755.1 Vibrio sp. M260118
GCTTTACGCGTCGAACTTAGCGGCGCCAAATCTTCCTGTGACAACCAAAGAGCGATTCCAGACTAAGTTGATGGATCGTCTGCATGATCTAGAAAAGCAAGTAAACGATATGCTGCTGTTCGCAAAAGGTGGCGACAACAAAGTAGTTAAACCGTTTTCTATCGGAGATTTAGTCGCTGAGTTTTCACCAATGGTTGAGACAGCCTTAAAAACCAACCAGATTGATTATTTCTTAGAAGTTGAGCAAGAAGAAACGCAACTACTGGGCAATGTAAACGCGATAGCGTCCGCGCTTAGCAATTTGGTGATGAACGCGATTCAAATTGCGGGTAAGCAGTCGCAGATTGATGTGTTCTTCAGGCCAGTTAACGGCGAGCTGAAAATCTCAGTTCAAGATAGTGGCCCAGGTGTACCCGAAGAATTGCAAAACAAAATCATGGAACCCTTCTTTACCACGCGTTCTCAAGGAACCGGGCTTGGGCTTGCCGTAGTCCAAATGGTATGTCGTGCTCACGACGGAAGATTAGAACTTATTTCAGAACAAGGTGATGGTGCATGCTTTACGGTCTGTATTCCGCTCGATCGTCAGCCGCACTCTGAGCAACAAGCTATGACTGGAGAAGAATAATGGCTCAAAGCAAAGTATTGATCGTAGAGGATGACGAAGGTCTACGCGAAGCGTTAGTCGATACTCTGGCACTAGCTGGCTACGAATGGCTTGAAGCAGACAGTGCAGAGGATGCCTTAGTTAAACTCAAATCTAACAACGTTGATATCGTTGTATCAGATGTGCAAATGGCGGGAATGGGCGGCTTAGCTCTGTTAAGAAACATCAAACAGCACTGGCCAAATCTACCTGTGCTGCTGATGACGGCGTATGCCAATATCGAAGATGCTGTCTCTGCAATGAAAGATGGCGCGATTGATTACATGGCGAAGCCTTTTGCACCAGAAGTGTTGCTTAACATGGTCAGCCGCTACGCTCCGGTTAAATCGGATGACAACGGCGATGCGGTTGTGGCGGATGAGAAAAGTATCAAGTTACTTGCACTTGCTGACAAAGTGGCTAAAACCGATGCAAGCGTAATGGTGCTTGGTCCAAGCGGTTCTGGTAAAGAAGTGATGTCGCGTTACATCCACAATGCGTCAAATCGCAAAGATGGACCATTTGTTGCGATCAACTGTGCAGCCATTCCAGATAACATGCTAGAAGCGACCCTGTTCGGTTACGAAAAAGGTGCGTTCACTGGTGCTGTTCAGGCGTGTCCGGGGAAATTTGAACAAGCTCAAGGTGGCACCATCCTGCTTGATGAAATCAGTGAGATGGATTTGAGTCTACAAGCCAAACTACTGCGTGTTCTCCAAGAGCGCGAAGTGGAGCGCTTAGGTAGCCGCAAGAGCATCAAGCTTGACGTTCGTGTATTAGCAACTAGTAACCGTGACTTAAAAACCTACGTTCAAGAGGGCAATTTCCGCGAAGATTTATACTACCGCTTGAATGTATTCCCAATTGCATGGCCTGCGCTACAAGAGCGTAAAGGTGATATAGAGCCACTGGCGAAGCATCTAGTTGAGCGTCATTGCCAAAAATTGGGTATGCCAGTGCCTAATGTTACTCAAAGTGCAATCAAAAAACTGCTTGCCTACACATGGCCGGGTAATGTTCGTGAGCTAGACAACGTAGTGCAGCGTGCATTGATTTTGAGTGAAAACTCTCAAATTGATGACGAGCATATTTTATTGGAAGGGCTTGATTGGCAAGACGCGTCTTCGCTGCAAGTCGCGGTGGAAGCGGGAGACAGTGTTGCGCCATGCGTAAAACCGGTTGCGGAAGCGAACAGTGTGTCGTCTGGCAGTGGTCTTGGTGGTGAACTGCGTGATCAAGAATACGCGATTATCCTCGAAACTTTGGAGGAGTGTAACGGACGGCGCAAAGAGATGGCCGAGAAGTTAGGCATTAGTCCACGCACGCTGCGCTATAAACTAGCTAAAATGCGTGATGCAGGGATTGAAATACCAAACTAAGGTGTTATCTTGCTGATCGTACTGACGTGGCACGATGATTGCAGCGTCAGTATACTAACACGAATTTAAGTCAAAGAGTTGACTACTGAGGTTTTGATGAGAGTTGACGGTTTTCAAAGCGAAATGCAAGCTATGATGTTTGAGGCCACAGGTACTAAACCACCTGCGACAGGGCAAGTGGTAGGTGCTGACTTTGGTCAACTGCTTAATAACGCAATCAACAACGTCAACAGCCTTTCCAAAACGTCCAGTGACCTTCAGATGCGATTTGATCGTGGCGATGCTGACGCTTCACTGTCTGATGTCATGATCGCTAGAAACAAATCTAGCGTTGCCTTCGAAGCAACAATTCAAGTACGCAATAAGTTAGTTGAGTCGTACAAAGAATTGATGAATATGCCAGTTTAAAGTTAGGTAATTTCTGTGGCAGAGCAAAACACATCAACCGATTTGACCGTAACCGAAGGTGCGCCTGATAGCACTATGATGGCTACAACGGATTTGGACAATGAAGTTCAAAACCCAGATTTAGATGAAAAATCCAGTTCCAAGTTCGATATGGCGGTCGGTGACCTCGACCTTCTGCGCCAAGTCGTACTCGTACTTTCAATCTCTATCTGTGTGGCTCTGATTGTGATGCTGTTTTTCTGGGTTAAAGAGCCAGAGATGCGTCCTTTGGGTGTATACGAAACAGAAGAATTGATTCCTGTTCTGGACTACCTAGATCAACAAAAAATCGACTACAATCTTGACGGCAATACTATCCAAGTACCAGCCAGCGAGTTTAACTCTCTCAAGCTTGATATGGTGCGAGCGGGCCTCAATCGTGAGAAACAAGCGGGCGATGATATACTGCTCCAAGATATGGGCTTCGGGGTATCACAGCGTCTTGAGCAAGAGCGACTAAAGCTGAGCCGTGAACGTCAGCTTTCCAAAGCGATTGAAGAGATGAAGCAAGTGCGCAAAGCACGCGTACTGCTTGCGCTGCCAAAGCAAAGTGTATTTGTACGTCACAATCAAGAAGCTTCGGCGTCAGTGTTCCTTACGCTCAAAACAGGTGCCAATCTAAAACAGGAAGAAGTCGATTCTGTCGTAGATATGGTTGCCAGTGCTGTGCCGGGTATGAAGCCAAATCGAATTACCGTCACTGACCAACACGGACGACTACTTAGCTCTGGTTCTCAAGACCCTGCGTCAGCAGCGCGTCGTAAAGAGCACGAACTAGAGCGCAAGCAAGAGCAAGCTCTGCGCGAAAAAATTGACTCTGTGCTTATCCCAATTTTAGGTTTTGGTAACTACACCGCTCAGGTGGACATCCAGCTTGATTTCAGTGCGGTTGAGCAGACAAGCAAACGCTTTGACCCTAACACACCATCAACACGCAGTGAGTACACCTTAGAAGACTACAACAATGGTAACGTTGTTGCGGGTGTGCCTGGGGCGTTAAGTAACCAACCTCCTGCGGATGCGTCTATTCCACAAGACGTTGCTCAAATGAAAGATGGTACGACACTGGGTCAGGGCTCAGTGCATAAAGAGGCGACGCGAAACTTTGAATTAGATACGACAATCAGCCACGAACGTCGTCAAACTGGGGTGGTGAACCGTCAAACGGTTGCAGTTGCGATTAAAAACCGTCCTATGGTTAATCCTGATACCGGTGAAACGACTTACCAACCAGTTTCTGAAGCTGAACTAAACTCTATTAAGCAGCTACTGATTGGTACCGTAGGATTCAGTGAAGCGCGTGGTGATTTGCTGAATGTGTTGAGTATGCAGTTTGCCGAGCCAGAAGTTGAAGTGATGGCTGATGCGCCAATTTGGGAACACCCTAACTTTAACGACTGGATTCGTTGGTTCGCGAGTGCTCTGGTAATTATCGTGGTAGTACTAGTTCTTGTACGCCCAGCGATGAAGAAACTCCTCAACCCAGCATCTGATGAAGATGAAGACCAACTATACGGACCAGATGGACTACCAATTGGTGCTGATGGTGAGACTAGCCTAATTGGCGGTGACCTAGACGGTGGTGAGCTATTTGAGTTTGGCTCAAGTATTGACTTGCCTAACCTCCACAAAGATGAAGATGTGCTGAAGGCGGTTCGTGCACTCGTAGCTAATGAACCTGAACTAGCAGCACAAGTCGTTAAGAATTGGATGCAAGATGCCTAACGAATTAGTTCCACAGCAAGAGGGTGGCGAACTAGCAGAAACCACCGTAGATATTGCATCGATCCCCGGTGAGGAGCGCGCCGCGATCCTTTTGCTCAGCCTTAATGAGGAAGACGCCGCGGGCATCATTCGTCACTTAGAGCCGAAACAGGTTCAACGTGTGGGTAGTGCAATGGCACGTGCCGCTGACTTAAGCCAAGAGAAAGTGGGTGCGGTGCACCGAGCCTTCTTGGAAGATATTCAGAAGTACACCAACATCGGTATGGGCAGCGAAGACTTTATGCGTAACGCGCTTGTTGCTGCTCTTGGGGAAGATAAAGCCAACAACTTGGTTGACCAAATCCTCTTAGGAACAGGCTCGAAAGGCTTGGATTCACTCAAATGGATGGACCCACGCCAGGTTGCGAGCATTATTATCAATGAACACCCTCAGATTCAAACTATCGTACTGTCGTATCTAGAGCCGGATCAGTCGGCGGAAATCCTTAATCAGTTTGCTGAACGAGACCGTTTAGATCTGATGATGCGTATTGCTAACCTAGAGGAAGTTCAACCATCGGCATTGGCTGAGTTGAACGAAATTATGGAGAAGCAGTTCGCAGGTCAAGCGGGTGCTCAAGCGGCCAAGATTGGCGGCCTGAAGGCAGCGGCAGAGATCATGAACTACATGGACAACAATGTCGAAGGCATCTTGATGGAGCAAATTCGCGATCAAGACGAAGACATGGCGACCCAAATTCAAGATCTTATGTTTGTATTCGAGAACCTTATCGAAGTCGACGACCAGGGTATTCAGAAATTGCTGCGTGATGTTCCTCAAGACGCGTTGCAACGTGCACTTAAAGGTGCCGACGATGCTCTCCGTGAGAAGATCTTCAAGAACATGTCTAAACGTGCAGCTGAGATGATGCGCGATGACCTTGAAGCGATGCCGCCAATCAAAGTTTCTGATGTTGAAGCAGCACAGAAAGAAGTTCTGGCAATCGCACGACGCATGGCCGACTCTGGTGAGATTATGCTAGGCGGCGGTGCTGACGAGTTCCTATAACCTAATTAAGCAAGGTATCTATGTCTTTGGAAAGGAAACGCGGTTTTTTACGTCTGGATAATGATGAGCTGGTAGAAAAGCCAGAGCGCTGGGGTATGCCTGACTATACCGCAGAGACTCATAAACAGGCGAAAGAAACGGCGATGAACTATGACCCGAGTTGGATGCCGATTGATGAGCCCGTTGAAGAAGAAGCACCGAAAGAACTGACACAAGAAGAGATCGAACTGATTAAGCAGCAAGCTTATCAGGAAGGTCTCCATCAAGGACAAGAAGTAGGCTTCAAGCAAGGTTACGAAAAAGGTAAAGAACAAGGAACGCAAGACGGCCATCAAGAGGGTCTAGAAGCAGGAAAAATTGAAGGTGTTGCTGCGGGGCAAGAGTTTATTCAGCAGCAGGTTCAAACCTTTGTAAACTTAGCCAACCAGTTTGCTCAGCCACTTGAGTTGATGAATGCGCAGGTTGAAAAACAGCTGGTCGATATGGTGCTGACCATGGTCAAAGAGGTTGTCCATGTTGAAGTGCAAACCAATCCGCAAGTAATCCTAGATACCATCAAGCAGTCGGTAGAGTCACTGCCAATTGCAGGTCATGCAATCACACTTAAACTTCATCCAGATGATGTTGAGATTATCCGCTCATCTTATGGCGCGGAAGAGCTTGAGTTCCGTAATTGGACTCTTATGGCAGAGCCAGCATTAAATCGCGGTGACGTACAAATCGAAGCCGGTGAGTCAAGTGTTAACTACCGTATGGAAGATCGCATTCGTAGCGTGATCCAAAGCTTTTGTGGGGTGAATCGTCACCAAGGTGGTGAGTAGTGCTGGCCCTTGCTGATCGCCTTTCTCAATACAAAACCCAAGGTTTAACTTGTCGCCCTGTAGCGGCAGGTAAACTGGTTCGTGTAGTAGGGCTTACCCTTGAAGCGACAGGGTGCCGTGCGCCGATTGGCAGCTTATGTAAAGTGGAAACCATGCACGGCGAGATGGAAGCTGAAGTGGTCGGTTTCTCCGGCGAAAGTCTCTATCTGATGCCCAGTGAGCAAATCACGGGGGTTCTTCCCGGCGCCAAGGTAACACCACTCACCAGTGAGTCAGGCTTACCGGTCGGTATGGAACTGCTGGGTCGAGTGATCGATGGGGTGGGTAACCCACTTGATGGGCTTGGGCCTATCTATACCGAAAAACGCGCCTCTTTCAATGCTGAGCCGATAAATCCATTGGCGCGTAAACCTATTTCCGAACCGCTTGATGTGGGCATTAAAGCCATTAATGGTTTGCTTACTGTCGGTAAAGGCCAGCGTATTGGTCTGTTCGCCGGTTCGGGTGTGGGTAAATCGGTGACCTTGGGCATGATGACTCGAGGTACAACCGCTCAAGTGGTTGTGGTTGGTTTGATCGGTGAGCGTGGCCGCGAAGTTAAAGAATTTATCGAAGAGATTTTGGGCGTTGATGGTCGTCAGCGTTCTGTCGTAGTTGCCGCGCCAGCGGACTCGTCACCTCTAATGCGTTTAAAAGGCTGTCAAACCGCACTAACCATCGCTGAGTACTTCCGTGATCAAGGTTTGGATGTCTTGCTCCTGATGGACTCACTTACGCGTTTTGCTCAAGCTCAGCGTGAAATTGCCTTGTCAGTGGGTGAGCCACCCGCAACGAAAGGTTATCCGCCTTCAGTGTTTGCTAAGCTACCAGCGCTAGTGGAACGTGCCGGCAATGGTAGTCCAGAGCAGGGCTCTATTACCGCCTTCTTTACCGTATTGACCGAAGGGGATGATTTACAAGACCCTATCGCTGATGCATCGCGCGCGATCCTCGATGGCCACGTCGTCCTGTCACGTGAGATGGCGGATGCGGGTCACTACCCTGCTATCGACGTTGAGAAGTCGGTTAGCCGTGTAATGCCTCAGATTACTTCTGAACAGCATGTGCTTATGTCCAAAGCCGTACGCCAAGTGCTATCTATCTGTCGTAAAAACCAAGATTTGGTATCAATTGGTGCTTATAAGCCGGGAACCGACCCTGCTATCGATGGTGCCTTTACTCTGAAGCCAAAATTGGACAACTATTTGCAACAGACGATGAAAGAGACGGTGCCGTATGACATGTGTATCAATATGCTCAGCGGATTGCTGCAAGGTGAGTAATAGGCTATGGATAACGCGTTAGAGTTTTTATTAGAGCAAGCCAAAGAGCGCGAAAACCAAGCGGTTCTAGCTCTTGGTCAAGCGCGTACAGAGCTCGAAGGCTACTATCAGCAGCTCGAACAGATCGAGAAGTATCGACTGGATTACTGTCAGCAGCTGGTTGACCGAGGTCAGCAAGGTCTGAGTGCAAGTGAGTATTCTCACCTCAATCGATTTTTAACTACCTTAGATGAAACTCTAGCTAAGCAGAAACAGGCAGAATCTCATTTTAAAAGCCAAGTGGAAGGGTGTGAGCAAAACTGGTTAGACACTCGTAAGCAACGTCGATCTTACGAGTGGATGATTGAGAAAAAGCAGGCTGAGAAAGAGCGCTTACAAAATATCCGAGAGCAGAAGCAGATGGATGAGTTTTCT
>NZ_JATABG010000156.1:0-7802 GCF_036533755.1 Vibrio sp. M260118
GCATTATGTGATTTAACTCTATGATTTTTATTGGTTTGTAGGAAAAAACGAGATTTAGTTACCACTAAGTGGGTAAATATTTTTTCAGAACTGATCTGGGTCAATTTTTTTCATAACCTGAAATAATATACTCAGTCCTGAAAGCGATTTACTAAATGCTCTGTTCTTAGAACCACAGTGATTTTAATAAAAAGTTTTTAATATTAATAATTTAGGAGTTTCACTATGCCTGTAACTAATATGGCCGAACTAGATGCAATGGTAGCTCGCGTAAAAGCAGCCCAAGCAGAGTTTGCAACTTTCTCTCAAGAGAAAGTAGACGCAATCTTCCGCGCAGCATCTCTAGCCGCTAACCACGCTCGTATTCCACTAGCACAGCAAGCGGTTGAAGAGTCTGGCATGGGTATTGTTGAAGATAAGGTTATCAAAAACCACTTTGCTTCAGAGTTTATCTACAACAAATACAAGGATGAAAAAACTTGTGGCATCCTAGAAGAGGATGACAACCTAGGTACAATGACTATCGCAGAACCTGTAGGTATCATCTGTGGTATCGTACCAACAACTAACCCTACTTCTACTGCAATCTTCAAATCTCTAATCTCTCTAAAAACTCGTAACGGCATCATCTTCTCGCCACACCCACGTGCGAAGAACTCTACTAACGATGCTGCTAAACTAGTTCTAGACGCAGCAGTAGCAGCAGGTGCTCCAAAAGACATCATCGGTTGGATCGACCAGCCATCTGTAGAGCTTTCAAACGCTCTAATGAAGCACGACGACATTGCTCTTATCCTAGCTACTGGTGGTCCAGGCATGGTTAAAGCAGCTTACTCTTCTGGTAAGCCAGCAATCGGTGTAGGTGCAGGTAACGTTCCTGTAGTTATCGACGAAACGGCTGACGTTAAACGTGCGGTAGCTTCTATCCTAATGTCTAAGACTTTCGATAACGGCGTAGTATGTGCTTCTGAGCAGGCTGCAATCGTAGTTGACGAAGTATACGACGAAGTTAAAGAGCGTTTCGCAACTCACAAAGCAGTTGTACTAAGCAAAGCTGACGCAGATAAAGTACGTAAAGTACTTCTTATCGACGGCGCACTTAACGCTAAGATCGTTGGTCAGCCAGCAGCAGCTATCGCTGAGCTAGCAGGCGTTAAAGTTCCAGCTGACACTAAAGTTCTTGTTGGTGAAGGTCTAGGTAAAGTATCTTACGATGACGCATTCGCTCACGAAAAACTATCTCCAACTCTAGGTCTATTCCGCGCTGACGATTTCGAAGACGCAGTTGCTCAAGCGGTAACTATGGTTGAAATCGGTGGTATCGGTCACACATCTGGTCTATACACTAACCAAGACACAAACGCAGATCGCATCCGTTACTTCGGTGACAAGCTAAAAACTGCACGTATTCTTGTAAACATCCCAACTACTCACGGTGGTATCGGTGACCTTTACAACTTCAACGTAGCACCTTCTCTAACTCTAGGTTGTGGTTCATGGGGTGGTAACTCTATCTCTGAGAACGTAGGTCCTAAGCACCTTATCAACAAGAAAACTGTAGCGAAGCGAGCTGAAAACATGTTGTGGCACAAACTACCTAAGTCTATCTACTTCCGTCGTGGTAGCCTTCCAATCGCTCTTGGCGACCTAGAAGGTAAGAAACGCGCATTCCTAGTAACTGACCGTTTCCTATTCAACAACGGTTACGCTGATGAAGTAGTTAAACTACTTAAAGCTCAAGGTATCGAAGTTCAAGTATTCTTCGACGTAGAAGCGGATCCAACGCTATCTGTTGTTGAGAAAGGCGCTGAAGCAATGAAGAGCTTCCAGCCAGACGTTATCCTAGCTCTAGGTGGCGGTTCTCCAATGGATGCAGCTAAGATCATGTGGGTAATGTACGAGCACCCAGAAACGCACTTCGCTGAACTAGCAATGCGCTTCATGGATATCCGTAAGCGTATCTACAAGTTCCCTAAAATGGGTCAAAAAGCTGAGCTTGTATGTATCACTACAACTTCAGGTACTGGTTCAGAAGTTACTCCATTCGCTGTTGTTACAGACGACAAGACTGGTGCTAAGTACCCACTAGCTGACTACGAAATCACGCCAAACATGGCTATCGTTGATGCTAACCTAGTAATGAACATGCCTAAGTCTCTAACAGCATTTGGTGGTTACGATGCAGTAACTCACGCTCTAGAAGCTTACGTATCTGTTCTTGCTAACGAATACTCAGATGGTCAAGCTCTACAAGCGCTTAAGATGCTTAAAGAGTACCTACCATCAAGCTACGCGAACGGCGCAAACGACCCAATCGCTCGTGAAAAAGTACACAACGCGGCAACTATTGCTGGTGTAGCATTCGCGAACGCATTCCTAGGTGTTTGTCACTCTATGGCTCACAAGATTGGTGCTGAGTTCCACCTACCACACGGTCTGGCGAACGCACTACTAATCTCTAACGTTGTTCGTTACAACGCTAACGACAACCCAACTAAGCAAACTGCGTTCTCTCAATACGACCGTCCACAAGCACGTCGTCGTTACGCTGAAGTCGCTGACCACCTAGGCCTAAGCCAAGCTGGTGACCGTACTGCTCAGAAGATTGAACGTCTACTAGCATGGTTGGATGAGCTAAAAGCTAACCTAGACATCCCAATGTCTATCCAAGCTGCAGGTGTTTCTGAAGCTGACTTCGTAGCAAAACTAGACGAGCTAGCTGTTGAAGCGTTCGATGACCAGTGTACAGGTGCTAACCCACGTTACCCTCTAATCACTGAGCTAAAAGAAGTTCTACTAGCGTCTTACTACGGTAAAGCATTCGTTGAAGGTGAAACTTTCGAAGGTACTACAGTTATCAAGAAGAAAGCAGACCAAGAAGCAGCGAAAGCACCAAAGGGTAAGAAAGCTAAAGCTGAAGCTTAATCGATAAGATTTAGTTTGAGGTAGGTTTTCGCTAGCACGAAATCTACAAATCGGGAAAAGACCAAGCCCCAGTCGAAAGACTGGGGCTTTTTTTGTGTGGGATAAATGGAACGGGCTGCGCCCTGTGGAAACCGGATCGCTACGCTGCTAGGACGGACTTCGTTCTATGGTTCACTACGCTTCTGGAAAATGGAATTGGGCTTCGCCCCTCGGGAAAAATATAGTTGATTCTCTAAGGATCCCCATTAACCTCAGTTATCCAGTTATCCAGTTATCCAGTTATCCAGTTATCCAGTTATCCAGTTATCCGTAGGACGAAGTCCGTTCCCGCATCCAAGCGAAGCGTTCGAAAACAAGAAGGGTTGATGCTTTCACATTAACCCTCTAAATTTCTCCAGCGCTCTATTACCCCGTCATTCCTTAGAGCGACGAAGGAGAGAGTAAGGAATCTCTAAACCTTTACCACAGACAAAAAAAGAGCCCTACGATGAGGGCTCTTGGAAGGTAAGTTTTGATTAGTACTTAAAGCGACTAATCTGACCGGATAAGTCACCTGTGTGGTGAGAAATCTCATCTGCTAGAGTTTGCAGGTTAGAGTTAACCGCTTCTAATTCACCTGCGCTGGCGTCAAGCTGGTTCATGTCTTCTGCAATGGTTGCACTTACGTTTGACTGCTCTTCACAAGCAGAAGCTACTGAGTGAACCATACCGTTGATAGCGGAGACCGACTCAATGATCACGCCAAGTGCCGATTCAATCTCGTCTGAGCTCTGTTTCGTCTTCTCAACCAAGCCTTTAGACTCTTGAGTTGCTTCGAACGACGCTTTAGTTTCGCTCTGTAGACGTTCAATAATTGACTCAATTTCGTTAGTTGATTCATGAGTCTTAGAAGCTAGCGCACGAACTTCGTCAGCAACAACCGCGAAACCACGACCACTTTCACCGGCACGCGCAGCCTCGATAGCGGCGTTCAGGGCAAGTAGGTTAGTTTGCTCTGCAATCGCTTTGATTACTTCGATAACGCGACCGATATCTTCGCTACTGATGTTGAGTGAATTTGCGCACTCTGCAGCACTCTCTAAGCTACTAACAAGTTGGTCGATGTTTTGTGCGTTAAGCTTGATTGTCTCACCACTCTTGTGGCTAAGATCCAACGCTTCGTTAGTTTGTGACAGCGTGCTATCAGTGTTTGACGCGATCTCTTTGGTTGCCAAGTTGAACTGTTCGATTTTGCTTAAGCTCTCATGAGTAAGCGCAGACTGCATTTGAGTCTTCTGGTTCATCTCGTCGCGTAAGCGGCTAATCTCTTGACCATTCGTACTAAGCTCTGCGGTTGTTTGCGCGGTATCGACAATGATTGACTGTACCGTTTCAACGAACTTGTTGAACGCATTCGCTAGTCCAGCAACTTCGTCGTCGCCTTTAGCTTGTACACGTGAGGTTAGGTCACCACCGCCCGCTGCGATGTCATTCATTCGGTCAGACATCAATTTAATTGGTGTTACTACGCCTTTATCAAGAACAAAGCCGATTAGCAGGATGTTGACGATAACGATTGCTAAAATAATCGCTGATGACGTCTTGGTCATGTTGGCCAGTTTGTGTCTTTCTGCAGCCTTGTTGTAGGCAATCTCGACTTCACCAACAGGTAGGTTATCCCATGTGATCTTGATGGTTGCGCGCGATTCAACTTCACGTAGGTCAACTTGAGCCAGTGTCTTACCGTTTTGGTCATTAACCTTGATAGCAGAGATCAGTGATTTTTGCGCGTAGGCATCAATGATGTTTTGAATCAGTAGCTTGTCATACACATAGACAGGCTCTTGCAGAATAACCGCCAGTTCGCTTTCCATTGCTTGAATGGTTTGCTGTGTTTCCGACTCAATGGAGCTTTTGTTGATGAAATACTGAGTTGGTAGTGCAATTGCCGCCACTATAGCCATAACGACAGTAACTAGCAGCATTATTTTTTTTGTAAGTTTGTTCATGTTTAACTCGACTATGGCTGAAGTGGGTTATAGAAGAATCGTTCTGGAATTGAACGAGTCTCAGGCGTTAAGTAAGGATTATCAAGGTCGATAATCACCCTGTTCTCGAGGTTAGCTTGCGATAGTGCCGCTTTAACTTCAGAGTCGTTAAAGAACATTTCTTCATACAAACCTTCATCGAATATTTCGGTCATAATTTCAAGCATGTGCTCTGCGAGATCTGGGTTGCTCTTACTGACAAACAGCATATAAGGCATGCGGTAGCGCAGCATGATGTTGGAATCTACCGCGAGTGGAAGCTCAGGGTGAGAAGCAACTTCAGCGAATGGTTCCATTACGCCTCGAGCGAAAAAGTGGCAGCGGTTTCCTGCAAGCATCATTTCAAAGATGTTTGGATATTTAAGCGATTTCGCGGTGACGAGGTCATTTGCATCCAAGATATGAGTATCTGGCCAAGTTTTACCAGAACAGATCTTGTAGTTCATTAGGTCTGCCTTGGTGTCAACATTTGCCAGCATCTGGCTGTCTTTCTGATGAATTAATCCGATTCGCATTCCCAGCATTCCACGGAAAATTGGAAATCGTACAGGAATGAACCGTTTTTCAAGATCTGTGCTGGTGGCAGTCCAGGCGATATCGAGTTTTCCGGACTCTAGATCGGCCAAAATTCGTGTTCCAGCGGGCTCACCAGTTTTTGCATAAATATATTCAATGTCGTCAAACCTGTCTGAGCGTTTAACGAACTCCTTGACTAAGGTGAGGTGTAGCTTTTTATCATCAGGTACCCCTGCCACTTTTAAAGAAGCGGCAGAAGCCATTGATGACAAAGAAGCTAGCAAGACCAAAGCAAGCGATTGTCTAAGCTTCATATATCCTCGTTACTAGGTTTATTGTTATTAGTATGCTATCGGCAGCCGTATGCCGTACTTTAATGAAATTTTAATCAATAGTGCCGAATAACGAGTATAGTAAGTTTTGAATAAAAAAACTGGCTATTCAGCCAGTTTTCTCATTAGTTGGGAAAGTTATTTTTCGTCTTCTGGTAGCTTAACATTCAGCTCAAGAACGGATATATCGTCATCCTTTTGTTCAAATGATAAGTCAACCATTGAAGGGTCGATATCGACATACTTGCTGATCGCTTTTAGGATGTCGTCTTTTAGCTGAGGTAAGTATGACGGAGCAGGGTCACCCTCGCGACGACGCTCAGCGACGATGATTTGCAAACGCTCTTTTGCTAGGTTTGCTGAACTCTTCTTCTGCGGACGGAAAAATTCTAGTAGTGACATTTAGCCTCCGAATAGTCGTTTAAAGATGCCTTTCTTCTGTTCAGTCAGAAAACGGAAATCCACTTGCTGGCCAAGCAGACGCTCTACCGTATCATCGTAAGCCATACCTGCATCAGACTGATCATCGAAAATCACCGGCACACCTTTGTTGGATGCATTCAGGACCGCTTGGCTCTCGGGAATAACGCCTAGTAGCGAGATGTGTAGGATCTCTTCAACGTCTTCAACGCTTAGCATTTCGCCTTGAGTCACGCGTGTTGGATTGTAGCGAGTGAGTAGCAGGTGCTGCTTAACTGGCTCTAAACCTTCTTCTGCGCGACGAGACTTAGAATCTAGAATGCCAAGAATACGATCCGAGTCGCGAACAGATGAGACCTCTGGGTTAGTGGTGACGATAGCTTCGTCAGCAAAGTATAGTGCCATTAGCGCGCCTTGCTCGATACCTGCTGGCGAATCACAAATAACAAAATCAAAGCCCATTTCGTCAAGTTCATCGAGAACGCGGCGTACACCTTCTTTGGTTAACGCATCTTTGTCACGAGTTTGAGATGCCGGAAGGATGAACAAGTTCTCTGTGCGTTTGTCTTTGATCATCGCCTGGTTTAGCGTTGCTTCACCATTGATAACGTTAACAAAGTCGTAGACCACGCGGCGTTCACAGCCCATGATTAAATCGAGGTTACGCAGACCAATATCAAAATCAATAACTGCGGTTTTCTTTCCTTTTACAGCAAGGCCTGAAGCAATTGCTGCGCTTGAGGTGGTTTTACCCACTCCGCCTTTGCCTGAAGTGACAACAATAACGCGTGCCATATGTGTTCCTTATGAGATTAAATCGTTAACAACTCGAACTTGAGAGAGTCGTCTTGCAAGCTGAACATGATTTTTTGTTGCCAGAACTCATCAGCGAATTGCTCGGTCAGCCAGTAGTGACCTGCAATCGACATAAGTTCTGCATTGAGTTTGTTACAGATGATAACTGCGCCAGTGTTACCACTTGCACCGGCTATAGCGCGGCCGCGCAATGTACCATGAATATGAATTGAGCCATCAGCAATCACCTCAGCACCTTCACTGACATGATTAAGTACAACTAGGTCACAATCTTTCGCGTAGATCTGTTGACCGGAGCGCACCGGAGTGCGAACAATCTTAGTCGGCTTCAGCTGCGCAGGAGCTTGCGTAGGCGATTTACTGGCTGACATAATCGCAAACTTGGCTTCTGATGCTAGATTTTGTGTTCGTTTATCTTTGCATCCGGTGACACCTACAGGAATCATGCCCGCTTGAGATATGCCCGCTTTGAGCCGAGTAAAGTCTATATCGCCTTCAACTTTAGAGATATTGATGACTACTGGCGCATGAGCAAAAAATGCCGGGGCTTGCTTTACCTTTTCTTGTAGGAAATGAATAGTTTCATCAATATTGTTGTCAGAAAGGTGTAAAACTGACAAAGTAAAGCTACTACCTTTTAGGTCTGGGGCGTGTGACATCTTATACTTACAACCTCTTAAGGGCGTTGCCTGAGACTAGGGGTGTCATGTTATATTCCCAGAATAAGCACAGCAAGTTATCTTGCACCCAATTGACTGTTTTGCTG
>NZ_JATABG010000157.1:0-7755 GCF_036533755.1 Vibrio sp. M260118
ATCTAAACTTTTGAATTATTGTAGTTACTGTTAAAGTTTATCGATTAGGTCTGCATTTACGCCAAAGCTGGTCTTGTGTTCCTCGATCACCACTTCACTTCGCGTTTGAATAACACCAGGTAGAGTCCCCAATTTTGTCGACATAAAGCTCTGATAAGCTTTCATGTCTTTGACTCTAACTTTGATCATGGTGTCAAAATCCCCAGACAGAGAATAACACGCCTCAATTTCTGGCATATCAGCAACCGCCTGGGCGAATTTTTCAAAGATTGAGAAACTGGTTTGGTCTAGGCGAATGTGGATGAAGACCTGTACATCCAGGCCAAGTTTTTCAGGATTTAGTTCCGCATGATAACCAATGATATAACCGTCTTTTTCTAGACGTTTCACACGATCTGAACAGGGAGAGGTAGTCAGGTTAACTTGCTTAGCAAGCTCTACGATGGGTAATCGACCTTTTAGGTTCAAGGCGCGAAGTATCTCACGATCGATTCGATCTAAATCCATTTATCGCTCTTCTGTACATAACTCAAGATTGAGCGTCATCTTAAGCGAAAACTAATAGCCCACTTACCTCTAAACAGATTTTGAATAGATTTTTGTGAAGTTATGCGACTTTTACATCAGGAAACGCATCTTGCGTAGACACAACTTCATTTTGGGTGTTACAAACTCGGCAGAATGCCTGTTTTTCCATCTTCACGTAGTGCGCGCCTTGAAAAACCGTTGCAAAGAAGCAAGCCATACTTTTCACTACTGAGTCATTTTGATACTCACAGCGTTTCATAACGATTTTATGTGCAGTGCTCTTCCCACAGCACTGGCAGTGAATTTGCGGCATTTTTTTCTCTCCCTACATGTATTGCGCTCACCAATAATCGACCCATTTTGGAAGCGAGAGTTCATCCAACTCAAACATTAGTTTAGAAAATGTGAGCTCTGTTCACAAAATACGCAGAAAAACGAAAAAAGCTCCGAACTTCGGAGCTTTAATACATTAATTTGAAACAAACTTAGAGGTTAATCTAGTTCTTTAAGTTGCTTCTCAAATTTAGCGTGTTGTGCCTTCACTGCATCTTCAGGCTCACCAGTCATCATGCTCACCGCGATAATCGCAATGGTAGAGAAGATAATTCCCGGAACAATTTCGTAGACGTCAAACCAACCGCCAGACAGCTGTTTCCATACAACGATAGTAATACCGCCAACCAAAATACCAGCTAGTGCACCATTTCGGTTCATACGCTCCCAGTACAAGCTCAACACAAGAGCCGGACCAAAGGCAGCACCAAAACCTGCCCACGCATAAGATACAAGACCAAGGACAGAGCTATCCGGTGTCATAGCGAGTACAAGTGCAACAATAGAGATTCCCACTACCGCGATACGACCGACAACGACTATCTCTTCAGAACTCGCATCTTTCTTGAATACTTGCTTGTAAAAATCCTCCGCTAGCGCAGATGACGATACCAATAGCTGAGAATCGGCTGTACTCATTACCGCAGCAAGGATCGCTGCTAACAAAATACCAGCGATAACCGGATGGAATAGCGCATTCACCAACAGCATGAAGATCTTCTCGCCGTCGTCAACGCTGACACCCGTGTTGGTTACATATACCAAGCCCACTAGACCAACTAGCATCGCACCGATCATAGACAGACCCGTCCATATAACCGCAATACGGCGAGCTGTGGTTAGATCTTTATTTGAACGTGAAGCTTTAAAACGCGCCAAGATATGTGGCTGACCGAAGTAACCTAGACCCCACGCCACCAAAGAGATGATTGCGATGGCAGACAGTGGTTCACCTTTAGAATCTTGCCAAAGGGTCAGTAGTTCAGGGTTAATTGCAGCTAGGTCGCTGCTTAACTGACCAAGACCACCATTCATTGCTGCGATTGGAACGATCAGTAGCGCTGCTGCCATAAGCAAACCCTGCACTAAGTCAGTCCATGACACCGCCAGGAATCCACCAAATAGCGTGTATGACACAACACACACAGTACCAATAATTACCGCTGTGGTGTAGTTCAAACCAAATACAGTTTCAAACAATTTACCGCCTGCCACTAATCCAGAACTGGTGTAGAAAAGGAAGAAGAGAAGGATGAAGAAGGCAGAAATAACCTGAATCATTTTTGAGTTGTCGTTAAAACGACGTGACAGAAACTCTGGCAAGGTAAGTGCGTCAGTCGTGATACTGTAAGTACGTAGACGTTTCGCATTAATTAACCAGTTTAACCAAGTACCTACAAGTAGACCACCTGCTAGCCAAAACGCTTCTATACCCGCTGCATACGCATAGCCCGGTAAGCCCAATAGAAGCCAACCACTCATATCCGATGCACCTGCAGAAAGAGCTGCAGGCCAAGGGCCTAGTGAACGCCCGCCAAGAAAGTAATCGCTTGAACTTTTGGTGCGCTGATAAGCGATAACACCAATGGCAAGCATTAGTATTAAATACGCAATAAACGTGGTTGTAATAGCAAAGCTATTTTCCATGTGATTTGTCCTCTTTTGAAAGATCGCCTTCCCTGAGTGCCCCCGAATACGCGAGGGCAAGTCAATGAAGATTAGTGGGCTTCGCTTCCTAGCTCTAGCAAAGTCGCATTGCCACCCACTGCTGTTATATTTATTGTTCTCGTGCGCTCAGTAATAAAACGTAACGCTAGATGAGGATCGTGCGCCACTGGAAGTGAGACAAGATCCGTTTCGGATGTCAGGCTTACTATCGCCCCTGAACGCTTGGCGAGCTGTCGGTTGATCGTCCTTTCAACTTCAGCGCTGCCAACATAACCCACACTACGTACGTCACATTCGAGTAGTTGCTGATAGGCATCAACTGCAGCAAACTGTACTAGGTTTGTCGGCAATGAAGACTGCAGATAAGCAGCTTCCAATGCTTGAGATAGCATCGCATCATCACTGCATAAGATGACGCTATTGCCAGCAACTAAGGCAGCACACACTTGCGCTACCACTGCCAGCACTGCTTGCTCTTGAGTATCATCCTGAATGACAAGAGCAACACCACGACCTGCGGTGTATAGTTCGTTGGTTTCACCTGTCGGACCAACCAATTGATGTGTTTCAGCGAGAAGAGCTGAAGCGTGCTCAATATGGTATGAAACAACAGATGCCAACTCAGGCTTAACTTGATGTAAAGCCTGCTTAAAAGCGAGTAGACACTCACTCTTAGAATCAAAATCAGTTAGGTTCCAGTTTTCCCACGCAGAGAAAGCATCAGAAAAACGCGCAACTTGATGTACCATGGTTATTCTCCTTTCTCGCTCTATTAAGAAAACTGTGGTTGAGTGAAACGGAACAGGTAGTGAGGCCCACCGGCTTTCGGTCCTGTGCCTGATAGACCTTGCCCACCAAATGGTTGAACACCTACAACGGCTCCAACCTGGTCACGGTTGATGTAGCTATTTCCCACACGAACATGCTTTTCAATCCAACGATACGTCGTTTCATTACGGCTATGGATACCCAAAGTCAAACCGAAACCAGTGTCATTGATCTTTGCTACGACTAGATCAAGCTCACTCGCCTTATAGCGGACGATATGTAAAATTGGCCCAAACTGCTCCTCTTTGAGACAAGAAATATCGTCAATTTCAAAGGCAGCCGGAGCAACAAAATCACCCTGTTCATGCTCGTCAGATAACGTAAGTTGGGCAACTTGAGTACCAATCTCACTCATACGCTCGATATGCTGCTGCAACTTAGCTTTGGCCGCTTGATCAATCACAGGGCCTACATCAGTCGAATGCAGGTAAGGTTGGCCGACGCTCAACTCCTGCATTGCGCCTTGGATTAGAGCAACAATACGATCCGCAATGTCTTCTTGAACAAACAGAACACGTAGCGCACTACAACGTTGCCCTGCTGACGCAAACGCAGAACGGATAACATCGCGCACTACCTGCTCTGGGAGTGCCGTACTGTCAACAATCATTGCGTTTTGTCCACCAGTTTCAGCAATAAACGGAACTGGGGCAGCATCTCGCTCAGCCAAAGTTTGGTTAATACGTTGCGCAGTCGCCGTTGAACCCGTAAACGCAACACCGGCAATCGCTGGATGAGAGGTGAGTGCAGAGCCAATTTCTGCACCTCGACCTGGAAGCAACTGAATCGTTCCTGCTGGGAAACCCGCATCTAACATTAGTTCTACCGCGCGAGCGGCAATTAAGCTCGTTTGCTCAGCAGGTTTAGCAACCACAGTGTTACCCGCAACCAAAGCCGCTGTAATTTGGCCTAGGAAGATCGCTAATGGGAAGTTCCATGGGCTAATACAGACAAATACACCCCGCCCTTGACGAGTAACCACACGGTTATGACCATCAAAGCCAGTGACGCTAAGCTCACCTAAAGCATCCACTTGCTTGGCGTAATAACGACAAAAATCAACCGCCTCACGCACTTCGTCAATACTATCGTGAATCGTTTTACCCGCTTCTTGATGACACAAGGCAACAAGCTCAGCTAAATGCTCTTCAAGCAAGTCAGCTAACGCTTCTAGTTTCTCTGCACGCTCCGCTTTCGCACTGCTTCGCCATCCACTGAATGCTTGTTCTGCACCTTCGATAGCTGCGGAAACATGATCAAGGGTTGCAAATGCCACATGACCAACATCGATACGGCGGTTGTATGGAGCAGTAACTTTTTCGATGTTGAGATTTTCCTTGATCATGCTTTCGGCAAAGTGGTCACCGTTGATGATAGGGCCCGCTGTCCACTGTTTGTTTAAGAAGCTCTCTACTTCGTGCTCAAATGGCTTCGACTCACTTTCCACATCTATGTTGATACCAATCGAATTTTTGCGCTCAGAAAACACGTCGGGCGGCAATGGAATACTCGCATTATGCAAGGTGTCAAACTCAGCCAGCATATCAACCGGGTGCTGAGTTAAGCTCTCCACCGGGCAGCGAGCATCCACCAATCGGTGAACAAACGAACTATTCGCACCGTTCTCTAACAAGCGACGAACTAAATACGGGAGCAAATCTTTGTGGCTGCCCACTGGCGCATAAATGCGCACCGACTGCTGGTAAGCTTCCATTGCATGGTTATACAGAGAATCTCCCATGCCATGCAGGCGCTGGAACTCATAATCTTTATGCTCAGCCATAACCGCAATCGAAGTAACGGTTTGAGCATTGTGACTGGCAAATTGAGGGAAAATATTGCCTCGAACATTGTCGCTAAGTAGGAATCTAGCACAGGCTAGGTATGCAACATCAGTCGACTCTTTGCGTGTGTACACCGGGTAGTTTGCATAACCAGCTTGTTGTGACCATTTTATTTCGCTATCCCAGTATGCACCTTTAACTAAGCGCAACGGTATCAAATCGCCCTGTTCTTTTGCTAAACCATTCAGCCACACCAGTACCGGCAATGCACGTTTGGAATATGCCTGTACCACAAGTCCAAATTTACCCCAACCTTGCACCAACTCACTGCGGTAAACTTTTTCAAACAGCTTCAATGACAGTTCTAGACGGTCCGCTTCTTCAGCATCAATGGTAATCGCAACATTCAGCTCAACCGCACGGCGCAATAATTGCTGCAACGTATCATATAACTCAGTCAGTACTCGTGCTTCATTTGCCACTTCATAACGTGGATGCAGCGCTGACAACTTAATTGAAACAGAAGGGGCTGGGCTCGTGTCAGCGGCGTAGTCGTCACGCCCTACGGCTTCGATCGCCATTAAGTAGTCTTTAAAATACTTATTTGCGTCAGCGGTAGTGAGCGCCGCCTCACCCAGCATGTCGTAAGAATAGGTGAAGCCTTTATCGCGCATTGAGCGGCCGTTTTTCTGCGCCTCGGCAATGCTACGCCCCAATACAAACTGGTGACCCATTACCTTCATAGCCTGATGCATCGCTTTGCGAATCACTGGCTCTGACATCTTATTCACTAGACGGTTAAGCGCGCTTACTGGGCTTTGCGACTCATTTTCTGAAAGTCCAACTACTTTACCCGTCAGCATCAGCCCCCAGGTAGAAGCATTAACGAACACTGAATCTGAGTTTTTCAGGTGAGATTTCCAATCCGCTACGGTTAGCTTGTCGCGGATGAGAGCATCGGCTGTTGCCGCGTCTGGAATGCGCATTAAGGCTTCTGCCAAACACATCAGCAAGATGCCTTCCTGAGTATCTAGGCTGTACTCTAGTAACAGGGCATCAATCATCTGAATCGATTTCTTGTCGGCACGTATCGATTCGATAAGCTCGGTCGTTTTATTTGCAATTTGCTGCTTTTCAGTTTCCAGTGGCGTCGCTAAAGGTAGCAGTTGTGTAAGCCATTGTGATTCATCCACCATATAGAGTGGAGAGATCAACGACCAAAGTTTGCTAAGTGGCTGCTCAACAAATTCAGCATTTAACACATCAGATGCTGTAAACATGTGTTTTCCTCAATCTCACACCTGAAATCAGTTCAGGTTTCCTACAATGGCAGCAGTGTATTTTGAGCTTGAGAAGATTACTTGTCAAAAACTCCGAGGTTTTTGCTATTTACTGTGATTTTTAACAAAATAAAAACAGAATCACATCTAAATAAGAATATTTTATGTGGTCATTTTTAGCTTATTTAACCAAATTGTTTCTTGTATTGGGAAGGAGACATGCCTTGTAAGCGAGAAAAGGTATGAGTGAAAGCACTTTGACCAGAGAAGCCCGTAAACTCTGCGACTTGACCCAAACTAAGATGACCTTGCTCGATCAACTGCTTGGCGACATCGATACGCTTGCCAAGAACGTACTGATGAGGCGTTATTCCCATCTGCTCCTTGAATAGCAAGTGGAACTGACTTTCCCCGAGATAAACGCTACCTGCAAGCTGGGTTACAGAGATTTTTTGACTAAGGTGCTGCTCGATATAACGGTCGATGGCTTCTAAGTCGAAACGCGATTCACGACGAGAAGAGCTAAACATGGACATATGTCTTTGCAACAATGCAACCACGGTATCATTACATGCCCGGCTTAACAGCAAATCATCTGGGTTTGATTGCATTTCCTGAACTAGCATCTGAATCAGTTTTTGAATCTGACCATCGAGCTGGAAATAGATATTTTGCTGATTCAACTCATTGAGCCGTTGTAGTATTAGCGGGTCATCATTATTTGGCAATGGCATGTTCAACACCAAAATATCTGATTGCTCCAACACCCCGCCAAACGCATGTCCTGTCCCTGATGTCACTACACAACCCTGCCCTGGGCCAACTAAATTACCATAACCGCTAACTTCAAATTCAGCTTGACCTTTTAAGCCGATAACAACTTGCGTGTAACTATGGTCGTGACAGTCCATATAAGAGGGCAAAGTAATCAGCTGAGCGGGTCTAGGTGCCAAATCTTTGGCAGATGGTGCTGATTTATTCGACTTGGAAGGCGCAGACATAGAATCACTCGGGCATAGTTTGTTGCTCAACCGCCATGGTATACCAAAAGTGACTCAACTCGAAATTCCAATGACTGTTTTATCAAATATCTTGCATCATACCGAACTAGATTCTTATTCAGAACAGTGATTAGCTGTTGAAAAAACAGCCAATAGTGGCACTGGAAGAATGATCAAGTGCACATAAATTACGGCTTATGTCACTTCTATTCATTTTAACGCTGATCGATCAATATTCTTTACTTGCATATTTCTTCAATGCGACCAAAATGGGTTAAGTATTCGATGAGTTTATCTCGATTTATGATAAGCTTAGGCATCGCTCTCTTATAT
>NZ_JATABG010000158.1:0-7752 GCF_036533755.1 Vibrio sp. M260118
GTTGTGTGGGGGCAGTACTGACTTCCGCCACCCTTCGAGCACTCAACTCTTTTAGCTTTTTCTGCCGACAATCAGGGATAAGCGAAAAAGCGGAAGATGGCGTGAGGTTTCTGGCCCTCGCCTCTCCGTTTGACTACCAAAACCAAGCCGAGCTACACGTTCCGCAAATGCGCGTTGAGCCCTCAGCTCCGCAGTTCACCGATCATTTGATTGAGAAGCTACCGAATTTGATTGAGAACAGCAAAGCCAACCTAGTGCTGTTTTCATCCTACTGGCAGATGAACCAAGTTGCCGAAGCCCTATCAGCAGACTTTGTAAAAAAAGGTTGGGCTCTGCAAGTTCAAGGTCAAGAATCGCGCTCAGAAATCCTCAAAAAACATAAAACACTGGTACAGTGCCAAAAAACCAGTGTGCTGTTTGGAACGGGTAGCTTTTCTGAAGGTTTAGACTTACCCGGTGAGCTCTTAGAAAACCTAATTATTACCAAAATACCTTTTGCTGTGCCCACTTCTCCAGTTGAACAAGCCCATGCAGAGTACATCGAAAGCAAAGGGGGTAATCCATTTATGCAGATCACTGTACCTGAAGCGAGTAAAAAGTTAATTCAGTCAGTCGGACGCTTGCTGCGCAAAGAGCGGGATTCTGGTAAAGTCATCATCCTAGACCGACGATTAGTGACTAAACGATATGGCGGTGCCTTGCTTGACTCTCTGCCACCATTTAAGCGCGTTATTGAATAATAGAGGCCATCGGGCCCAGAACTATAAAGAAGAACAACGATATGGAATTATTTGAGCCAACCATGCTATTAGTGTTGGCACTTGTCGCTTTCGTAGCAGGCTTTATCGACGCTGTTGCGGGTGGCGGTGGCATGCTTACCGTTCCTGCACTACTGTCATTGGGCCTACCGCCACATATTGCGCTTGGAACCAATAAACTCGCTGCTACTTTTGCCTCTTCTACGGCCGCCTTTACTTATTATCGCAAAAAGCTATTTAAACCTCAGTGTTGGACGCGAGCTTTTATCGCGACTTTAATTGGTGCGATATTCGGCACTCTATTTGTCGATTTGATCAGCACAGAGTGGTTAGAAAAAATCCTACCTCTGATCATTCTAGGAGCTGCGATTTATACCATCTGGCATAAAACGCCTAGCAAGGTTAACAATGAGTCGCCACAACCCTGCCCAATCTTGAACAGAAAGCAGTATGCGCAAGGTTTAACGTTAGGTTTTTACGACGGCGTAGCCGGCCCCGGAACTGGTGCATTCTGGACAGTGAGTTCAATGGCACTGTATCGACTCAATATCCTATTAGCATCAGGGCTAGCTAAGGCGATGAACTTCACCAGTAACTTCACCTCTTTAGTGACATTTGCCATACTGGGCCATATCGACTGGTTACTCGGGCTGACCATGGGTGTATGCTTAATGGCCGGTGCTTTTGTTGGCGCGCATTCAGCCATTCGCTTCGGTGCTAAGTTCATCCGTCCAGTCTTTGTTACTGTTGTGAGTATTCTTGCAGTAAAACTCGCTTACGACGCTTGGTTGATATAGATGAGTAAAGTTAAGCAATTGCAATCCACCCTTGAGCAGCTCGCCATCAATGCGGCTGCGCTCGATCGTCAAAGAGGCGAACATCACTTACCGCTGTTTGATGAGCGACTTTTTATCTGCAAAGCCAAGTTATTGGTGCCTTGCGTAAAAGAGACTCAATCTACCCTCGAAAGCATTATGCGTGAAGAAGATGCAGGTAAACTGACCGCAATGCGCGCGGAATATTTGACGGAGCGATTGCTTGCTCAAGTTAGTGCAATTCAGAGAGAGCTTGCGACAACCAAGATTCGTAAAAATGAGCCTAAACACAGCAGCTATTACCGTAAACCGATCAACGAGCTATACCAACAACTGGCCCAGCACCAAGACTGGGAACGTCGATTAATGGAAATGGTGCGCGACAAAGAACTTGCCCTTCAGTACGCCCCGCCTTTCCAACAACAAGCCGCGCAGCAAGCACTAATAAGCACCGAACAACGACTTAAACGCTGCCAGGAAGCAAAGCTTAAGATTGAAAAACAGATTACTTACAGAGAGAGAAATCAGTAATGCCTTCATCTAACTCTGGGTTAGACAATGCTCCCGATGAGATAAAACTCGCCGTTGACCTTATCTATTTACTCGAAAGCAATGAAGTTGACCCTCAAACTGCGCTCGAAGCGATAAAAATCGTGAAAGCAGATTTAGAAAGCAAACTAGGTAACTCATGTACCAGTTAAGTTTTGATCTGGACCAATTTCTATCTGAGTATTGGCATAAGAAACCCACTGTCATAAAAGCTGGCTTCAAGAATTTCGTCGATCCTATCACCCCAGATGAGCTTGCTGGGCTTGCGATGGAGGAAGAAGTAGATTCACGCTTTGTCACCAATAAAGAAAACCAATGGACGGCGCAACATGGGCCTTTTAACCAAGCCCACTTCGAAACGCTTGACCAGTCACACTGGCAACTGGTGGTCCAAGCTTGTAACCATTGGCACTTAGGCTCAGCGCAACTTATTGAACCATTTAAACAGTTACCAAACTGGTTGTTTGACGATCTGATGGTTTGTTTCTCCGCACCAAAAGGCGGCGTCGGTCCGCACATAGATCAATATGATGTCTTTATCATTCAAGGAAGTGGTAAGCGACATTGGCGCGTAGGGAGCAAAGACGTTGGCCAATACAAGGAATCAATCCAAGCAGGAGCACTGAGGCAAATTGAAGGCTTTGATGCCATTATTGACCAAGTTCTCGAGCCTGGAGACATACTATACATACCACCGGGGTTCCCTCACGAAGGTGACACGTTAGAGCCGAGCATGAGCTACTCTATTGGCTATCGCTCGCCAAAAGAGCAGGAGTTACTCAGCCACTTTGCCGACTACGTGCTTGCCAATGACAAGGGCGATGTTCATTTGCACAATCCAAGCATGAACATCCAACAGCATCATGGCGAAATTTTAGCTTCCGATAAGCATCTACTCACAGAGATGCTCAAAGCGACATTAAACAGTGACAAAGACGTTGAACGCTTCTTGGGGACTATGCTTAGCCAATCGCGCCACCAGCTCGATATCGTTGAACCCGATGAAAAGCTCGAACTGTCGGATGTACGAGAACACTTAACCACGCAAGGTGTACTGAAAAAGGTGTCCGGAGTTCGCGCTTTATATCACGAGCAATCGACGCATATGGTTTACATCAATGGAGAGGTATTTGATGTCGAGGCGCCATGGCTTATCAACGCCTTGTGCAATTGCGAGCAAATCACTCTCGAGACTTTTGCCAATGCAAACCAAGTACCTGCTGTTCAGCTTCTCACCGAATTAGTCAATAAAGGTTATTGGTATCTCGACTGATCAAATATAAAAAGGGCTTCACTCGAAGCCCTTTTCCCAATAACAACCTTGCCTTCGTTATACCTTAAACTGATTAACCAACTGCTGCTGCTTATCTGATAAATCGCCAATTTGCGAAGCTACCGTTTCAGACTCTTCAGCTTGAGAAAGTATCTGTGCACTTAAGTCACGGATGTTGCTAACACTTTGGTTGACTTCAGCAGAAACAGATTGCTGCTCCTCTGCTGCTTTGACAATTTGAGAGTTCATATCATTGATAGACGCAATAGCCTCAAAAATCTGAGTCAACTCTTTCGCGGCGTTTTGCACCTGTATTGCCGAGTCATTGGCTAAGTCGTTACCATCTTGAATCGCTTGTACCACATCCCGCGTGCCGGTTTGTACATTTTCAATAACCTGCCTAATTTCACCCACAGAGTCTTGTGTGCGACTGGCCAAATTACGCACCTCATCTGCCACAACGGCGAAACCTCGACCCTGTTCACCTGCCCTAGCCGCTTCGATGGCCGCATTAAGCGCAAGCAAGTTAGTTTGCTCCGAGATGCCTTCAATCACGCCAAGGATCTCGGTGATGTTAGCATTGTTTGCCGCAAGCTCTTCCACAACCGGAACAGCGGCGGTCATACGCTCAACCAGATTCATCATCTCGTGCTGCGACTTTTCAATCACACCCTGACCGGTTGCTGCTGCTTCGTTGGCCTGCTCAGCAGCACGCACTGCCACTTGTGCATTTTGCACAACCAAACCTGCCGTTTGAGTCAATTCTTCAGACGCGGTGGCGACCAAGTCTACCTCTTTAAACTGAGAATCACTGCTTGAGCGAGTTTGCTGCGCCGCCACTCGTGATTGCTGGGTGGTAGTACCCACTTGGTTAGTAGTATCGACAACTTCGCTGATAATGGACTGCAGCTTGTCTAAGAAGCTGTTGAACCCAAGCGCTAATTGGCCAATTTCATCTTGAGATTTAACATCGAGACGTTGCGTCAGATCTCCCTCACCAGAAGCAATATCATCAAGTCGTAGCACGACTTCACGAATTGGTTTCACTAAGCGAGAAGCTGAGATCGCAATTGTCGCAAGCCCCAAGACGACCAGAACAATGCCAGCGATTAATTCAGTTCTCACGCTAGACTCTACTTGTTGGCTGATAATGGCATCTAACTCTTCAGCATCGGCGAGTACGCTTGAACGTGGCATATCAAACAAAATGCCCCAAGTTTGGTTAGCGACCATAATCGGCGCAAAGACATATAACCACTGGCCATCCTCACTCCAATCCGTTTGTACAGACTGACCAAACAAGAGATCCGTTAGCTTGTCTGTTGAAATAATTTCGCTGGTAAATGGTTGACCCACTTGGCTGGCTGCATTGTCACTGGCAATCAATGACCCATCAAGACTCATCAGGTTAACGTTACCGTTGCCAGAAAATAACTGGCTATCCGAATTCACTACAATTGAAGACAAACCGTCTAAGCGCAGATCGATACCGAAATATCCGATCGGCTCACCCTCAACAAGAAGCGGAAAAGATATCGAACTAGTGAGAAACGAAACACCGTCTTGGTCAATGACTCGCGGTGTTGTGATACAGGTTTCACCGGAAGCGATAGGACAGTAAAAACGCTCACTGTTGATCGGATCACTGAGCATCGCCTCTGACAACACGTTCGATACTACGTTTTCACCGTTCTGTGCTGTCATCCAATAAGCTGCGAAGCGACCAATTTCATTCGAGCCGACATATTCTGCTTCGACATAGTTGCTATCTTCGCTATCGAGCATGTTAGGTTCAAACACAAGATATGCACCTTGCACGCTCTCGAAATCCAAAACGGCTCGGCGGGTCATTTCATCAAGCGCAGTTCTTAGCTCTTCACTATCACCGAAGTTCTCTTCGCTTAAATTCTTTTGGAACATGACACTTGAGGCCAGCATCTCTGCGCGATAGAGCGCTTCGTTGAGAAACTCAGAAACCTGGGTGGCATTGAGTAGAGCACGAGTTTCAACAATCTGTTCTGATTTATCGATCACAGAGTTGGCGCTCTGTTGTTTGATTTCGTGCTGATTAGAAATGGCGTTATAAACCGAAAACCCAATCAGGGAAAGAGAAGTGACAAGCAGGCAAAACCCCGCCAAAAGCGTAATTTTCCATTGCACTGATAACGTTCGCATAATACATCCTTTTAGCAAACACAAGATTTGATAGAGCAAATAACTTTTATTAATACCTATTGAATTACAACACAAATAAGTGAGAGATCAATCGAAAGTTTAAAGAAATGTTAATTGTTGCCCCATCGTTCCATTACCTTCGCTACAAACCGAATTGATGCTAGTATGATCTCACTATAATTCGAACAGTCACAAACTAAGGAATTGAAATGAAAGTTATTTCATTCAACATCAATGGACTTCGCGCCCGTCTCCACCAACTTCAAGCCGTCATCGATAAGCACCAACCCGACGTTATTGGTCTCCAAGAGATAAAAGTGCACGACGAAGCTTTCCCTCTCGAGGATGTTGAAGCCATGGGTTACAAGGTTTACTTTCACGGACAAAAAGCGCACTACGGCGTGGCGATGCTGTGTAAGAAAGAACCAATCTCTGTTCAGAAGGGGTTTCCTACCGATAATGACGAGCACCAGAAGCGTATGATCATGGTGACTTTAGAAGATGACAACGGTGAAAAGGTCACTGTATTAAATGGCTACTTCCCTCAAGGCGACAATATCAGTCACGAAACTAAGTACCCTTATAAACGCCAGTTCTATGCCGACCTAATGACTTACCTCAATGATCATCATAGTAACGATGAACAACTTATCGTGATGGGCGACATCAATATCAGTCCTATCGATGCTGATATTGGCATCGGTGAGCCTAACCGTAAACGTTGGTTAAAGACCGGTAAGTGTTCTTTCCAACCAGAAGAACGTGAATGGTTGAAAACACTTTTAGACTGGGGATTTGTTGATACTTTCCGCCAAGTTCACCCTGAAGTAAGCGATCGTTTCTCTTGGTTTGATTACCGTTCACGTGGTTTTGATGACAACCGTGGTCTTCGCATTGATGTGGTTCTTGCAACGCCAAAACTGGCACAGAAGTGTGTAGAATCTGATATCGACTACGAACTGCGTGGAATCGAAAAACCCTCTGATCACGCACCAATTTGGTCGACGTTTAAGTAATAAATTTAAGGTCAGCATGATTGCTGACCTTTTGCATAAAAATCCGGTTCTTTGGCTCCGGATTTCGTTTCAGAATTCGCGATCAATTAGATCGCAATAAAGTCTGTTTCTACTGCTGGATTCACATCCGCATCGTAGTCTACGCCTTCAACACCGAAGCCGAATAGCTTCAAGAACTCTTCTTTGTACTCTACGTAGTCAGTTAGCTCTTTTAGATTTTCAGAAGTGATTTGTGGCCACAGATCACGACAGTGCTGCTGAATATCATCACGCAGTTCCCAGTCATCTAGGCGTAGGCGGTTTTTATCATCCACTTCTGCTGCACTACCATCTTCTTTGTACAAACGCTGGCTGAACATGCGGAAGATCTGTTCCATACAACCTTCGTGTACGCCCTCTTCACGCATTTTCTTAAATACCATTGCAATGTACAGTGGCATAACAGGAATCGCAGAACTTGCTTGAGTGACTACCGACTTAAGAACCGCGACGTTTGCTGTGCCACCAGTTGCTGCTAGTTTCTCATTAAGAGCTGTCGCCGCGCGGTCTAGGTCCATTTTCGCTTTACCTAGTGCACCATCCCAGTAGATTGGCCAAGTTAACTCAGTACCGATGTAGCTGTAAGCAACCGTCTTACAACCATCAGCCAATACACCCGCTTCCGACAGAGCGTTAATCCAAAGTTCCCAATCTTCACCGCCCATAACGGTTACAGTGTCTTTGATCTCTTCTTCTGTCGCAGGCTCTACGCTCGCTTCGATGATCACGTCTTTGTTTGTATCTACAGCCGTTGATGTGTAAGTTTCACCGATTGGCTTAAGCGATGAGCGAATCAGTTCGCCCGAATCTGGTAGTTTACGTACTGGAGATGCCAGAGAGTAAACAACCATATCAATTTGACCTAAATCTTGTTTGATCAGCTCGATAGTCTTTTCTTTCGCTTCGTTAGAAAAAGCGTCGCCGTTTAAGCTTTTTGCATAAAGACCTTCTTCACGCGCCAACTTTTCAAATGCCACTGAGTTGTAGAAACCCGCTGTGCCTGGCTTTTTCTCTGTGCCTTCTTTTTCGAAGAAAACACCGATAGTTGAAGCACCGCCACCAAATGCCGCAGCGATACGAGAAGATAGACCGTAGCCACTTGAAGCACCAACAACAAGAACGCGCTT
>NZ_JATABG010000159.1:0-7749 GCF_036533755.1 Vibrio sp. M260118
ATTATAAAGACTCTAATCACAAACCAGAGCTTGTTTACGCGATAACAACTTATAAAGCAATGAATGGTTTCCGTCCCATTGAAACAATTTTGGAGCTATTTCGAGAAATACCTATTAATAGTTTGTCAAAAGAGCTCTCTTTTTTGACAGAGTTTCAAACACCAGATGGGCTACAAGACTTTTTTTCGTCGGTAATGGAGCTTGATAGCAAGAGAAAGTCGGTTGTACTTAGTGAACTGATTGCTGCTATTCAAAATCAAGAATTAAGTGAACTTGCTCGTCAAGCTGCAGAGTACATTGATCAATTTAACAAGTACCATCCGGATGATATTGGACTGTTGGCTCCGCTCATGTTGAATGTTGTAGAACTAAAGCCAGGAGAGGCAATGTTCTTATACGCTGAAACCCCTCACGCATACGTTCAAGGAACGGCATTGGAAGTGATGGCTAACTCAGATAATGTACTTAGAGCTGGACTAACGGCAAAGCACATTGATGTTAGTGAATTAGTTGATAACACGAGCTTCTACTCTATCGAACCTAAAGATCTTAAATTGACTCCGGAATTATGTGGAAATACGAAAAAATATCCTGTGCCAGTGGATGATTTTTCTTTCGAAATCATCGAACTAGCTTCAAGAGAAATGTCAATAGAAGTAGATAGTGCTGAAATAGTATTTTGTGTGGAGGGGAGAGTTACTATTGCATCATGTGACGAAGTTGAGACTCTCAACAAAGGTGAATCGCTGTTCGTCAGCTATGAGGCTCGAAAGTATGTGCTAAGTGGTCAGGGAGTTATAGCCCGAACATACAATTAGTTGTATTAGTTCAGACTAGATCTGACAAAAATAGAGAGGGTCGACGCTTTCACGTCAACCCTCTTTTTTGTTATCCAGTTAACTAGCTCTCGTCTTTTTTGTCTTTCGGTTTTTCTACTGGTTCTTCAGCGCTTTGCTCTTCTTCATCGTCATCACGATTTTCGATTACACCGTGTTTTTCTTTCCACTTTTCCCAGCGGTCAAAAGCGAGCTCTTGCATGTCAGTGGTGCGGTCTGCTTCATCGACAATCTCTTCACCAACTAAGTGTTCAAACACGTCTTCTAACGTCAAAATACCTTGAATGGTGCCGTATTCATCGACGATCATCGCCAATTGCAGACGCTTCGCCATCATCTGCTCAAATGCTTTTGGCAGCGCCATGGTATTGAGCAGCACGTGCACTGGGCGCATTACGGCCCCTAGTTGTTTTTCGCCACAGCCTGCTTGTTGCAGCTTAAATAACTCTAGGCGGTGAACAAAACCTATGATGTTGTCGGTTGATTGGCTGTAAACCAGAGGGCGCGAGAATGGTGTCTCTTTATGCTTGTCGAGAAATTCGTTGATCGTTATCTCTGCATCGACACGGAAAACCACAGGACGAGGCGTCATTACCTGAGTAACTGGCACGTCTTGAATGTCAAGCAGATTGTTAAGAATCTTAGATTCACCCTCAGCAAACTCGCCGCTCTCTTTGGCTAAAATCGCCATTGCTGATAGCTCATCGCGCATTTTAGGCGCTTGATGTCCACTTGCTAAGCGCTTAGTGATTTGCTCTGAGAACCAAACAAATGGAGTGAGCGCCCATACCATCCAGCGTAGTACCACAGCTGACAGTGGTGATAGTTGACGCCAGTATGTTGCGCCGATGGTTTTTGGAACGATCTCTGATAGCACTAAGATGCCTAAAGTGAGTACGCCAGAGAATACACCTAACCATTCGCTGCCAAATACAACCGCAGCTTGAGCACCAGCACTCGCCGCACCTATGGTATGAGCAATAGTGTTCAGCGTCAGTATTGAAGCAAGTGGGCGGTCAATATCCGCTTTTAACTTTGCTAGATGTTCTGCCGCTGGGTGGCCTTGTTGGCGCAACTGGGCAATGTAGCTTGGAGATATACTCAGAAGAACCGCTTCTAATACGGAGCAGATAAACGATACGCCAATCGCAATGGAGACGTATATAGTTAGCAACAGCATAAGTGTCCTATGTAGATTTATACCCTACCAGTATTTGCCTAAAAAGCCGCAGCTTTTCACACCTGAGCATAGTTGATATGGGCATTTTTTAGTCGCGTTAAGTCCCGAAATATCAGGCTTTTCGGACTCCCGCATGTCTATAAATAAGGCTAAAAAGGGTTAAAAACAAGTATTAAGCTTGGTCGACACAGTAACAAATTGTGAGTTATTACTCAGAATATGGTTAAAAGTACGGCATGAGAGCTAAAGATCGCTTACAAACCTTTGCCAGATGGGGCATTTATGTTTTAGAGTGAGTTTAATTCGATAACAGATGAGAAGGGAAACCTAATGAACAAGACCCAATTAATCGACTTTATTGCAGAAAAAGCAGACCTATCTAAAGCACAAGCTAAAGCTGCTCTTGAAGCAACTCTTGAAGGCGTAACTGGCGCACTGAAAGACGGTGACCAGGTTCAACTAATTGGTTTTGGTACATTCAAAGTTAACCACCGCGCAGCACGTACTGGTCGTAACCCTAAGACTGGTGCAGAGATTCAAATCGCTGCAGCTAACGTTCCTGCATTCGTAGCAGGTAAAGCACTGAAAGATTCAGTAAAGTAATTTACTGCTGATTTCAGAGCTTCAAGCTCGGAATTGTATATAATACGTCAAGGTAGCTGCTATCTTGGCGTATATTTATTTTATGACGATGAAAAAACTCCTCGCACCTTCACTAATCGCCTCTCTACTCGTTGGTTGTTCATCGAGTGCTCCGGTGTCAAACCCTGACCAGTTCACCGAATATACTGGGGGACAGAGCTTGGGTGATGCTACCAGCCTATATTGGTATACAGAACGCCTAACTTTCCCCTACACAGCCGCGGACTACGTCGGAGCTGGGGACTATGGTTGGTATAAGTCTGACTACCGTTGGGAAGATGGCGATCTTCGAGAGCTGATTCGTGAAGGACAACAGCTTAAAGATACTCAGGGTTTGGTTCCGTATCGAATCCATGTCCGTTTTAATAAGAGCGGTGAGGCCATATATCAACAGTACCGTTTAGATGGAAAAGTATTACCTCTGAAAGCGGATAAGATTGCTTGGTTGAAGCAAGAAGCGTTGAATATTCCTAAGCGTACTAAGCAGCAGAGTAGCTCTGGTGTTCGCCTAATCCAAGGTTATTGGGACGGAGCAAGCTTTGAAACCTGTACGGGTCAAAGCTATGAGCAAATAGAGTTTAATGAGACCTTACCTAGCTTTGTCGTTAACCGCCTGTCTAGTGTCGATAGCTATGCAGCTTTCTTAGGCAAGACTAGAAGTAGCAAGGTTGTGGTCGATCAGCTATTGATGTTAGATGAAGATAGCCACGACTGTATCGAACGGCCTGTTCTTATTGAAGAATGACGGATTTATACTTGTCTAAAAAACTAAGGCGCTCATTTGAGCGCCTTTTTGTTATAAGCCAACTGATGTTGTGTTTTACTTCTCTTGCTCGCGAGCAATTGCGCGGTAGCCGATGTCGTTGCGGTGGAACATTCCGTTCCAGCTAACTTGCTTAGCGAGTGCGTAAGCTTGCTGCTGCGCTTCAGAAACACTATTACCCAGTGCTGTCGCACACAGTACGCGGCCGCCGTTTGTTACGATTTCGCCTGATGCGTTATTTGCTGTGCCTGCGTGGAAAATCTTCTGACCATCAACTTGTTCTGCGGGTAGAGAGATAACATCACCTTTTGCGTAATCTGCAGGGTAACCGCCCGCAGCTAGAACGACACCGATAGACGCGCGTGGATCCCATTTAGATTCTGCTTCATCTAGCTTCTCATCGATCGCCATTAGACACAGTTCAACCAGATCAGACTCCATACGCATCATGATAGGTTGCGTTTCTGGATCGCCGAAGCGGCAGTTGTATTCGATAACTTTTGGCGTACCGTCTTTATCGATCATAAGGCCAGCGTAAAGGAATCCCGTGTAAGGGTGACCTTCTGCATCCATACCGCGCACAGTTGGGTAGATAACCTCTTCGAGGATACGCTCGTGGATTTCAGGGGTAACAACAGGAGCCGGTGAGTATGCACCCATACCGCCAGTGTTAGGGCCAGTATCTTTGTCGCCAACGCGTTTGTGGTCTTGGCTGGTGGCCATTGGTAGAACGCTTTGTCCATCAACCATCACGATGAAGCTCGCCTCTTCGCCGTCGAGGAACTCTTCGATAACAACACGACTACCCGCTTCACCAAACGCATTGCCAGCTAGCATGTCTTTGATTGCGTTTTCCGCTTCTTCAAGAGTCATCGCAACGATAACGCCTTTACCTGCTGCTAGGCCATCTGCTTTAACAACGATTGGTGCGCCCTGTTCACGAACGTAAGCCAGTGCAGGCTCGATTTCAGTGAAGTTAGCGTAAGCTGCGGTTGGGATGTTATGACGCGCTAGGAAGTCCTTAGTGAAGGCTTTAGAGCCCTCTAGCTGTGCTGCAGCCTGTGTTGGGCCAAAGATCGGTAAACCCGCTTCACGGAACGCATTAACCACACCGATAACTAGTGGCGCTTCAGGGCCAACAATGGTTAGTTCGATTTGCTTCTCTTTAGCGAAAGCAACCAGCTCAGAGATGCTCTCAACACCGATGTTCACGTTCTCAAGCTTCGGTTCAAGAGCAGTACCTGCGTTGCCTGGTGCAATGAATACTGTTTCAACGTTTGGGTTTTGCGCCGCTTTCCAGCCTAGTGCATGTTCACGACCGCCTGAACCAATGATTAAAACTCGCATATTAAAAATCCTTAAACAAAATTGAAAGTTCCTAGTGTCTAGTTCCTAGAAGATTCCGGAAACGAGGGGCGAGTTATCTGGAATCTGGTTTTAGTGTGTACCGTAACAGATTCTGAATCGCGCTCGTTCCTCACTGTTCAGAATGACGAAAGTCCATGGTATTTCACCTAGCTTGTCTTTCTAGGAACTCGTCGCTAGGAACTAGGACCTTAACTCTAGTGGCGGAAGTGACGCATACCTGTAAAGATCATCGCCATGTCGTGTTCGTCAGCCGCTGCGATAACTTCGTCATCACGCATAGAGCCTCCTGGCTGAATAACACACTTGATGCCTGCTTCTGCTGCTGCGTCGATACCATCACGGAATGGGAAGAATGCATCTGATGCCATTACACAGCCTTCAACTTGTAGACCTTCGTCTGCGGCTTTGATGCCTGCGATCTTAGCAGAGTAAACTCGGCTCATTTGACCTGCGCCCACACCAATAGTCATATCACCCTTCGAGTAAACAATCGCATTTGATTTAACGTATTTAGCTACTTTCCAGCAGAATAGAGCGTCTTTTAGCTCTTCCTCGGTAGGCTGGCGCTTAGAAACCACTTTCAGGTCATCTAGGTTTACCATACCTTGGTCACGGTCTTGAACCAGTAGGCCGCCGTTAACACGCTTAACGTCAAAGCCAGTTGTCTTAGTTGACCACTGGCCACACTCTAGTAGGCGAACATTTTTCTTCGCAGCGACAACCTCTACCGCCTCAGCAGATACAGATGGCGCGATAATCACTTCAACGAATTGACGCTCAACGATAGCCGTTGCCGTTTCGGCGTCTAGCTCTTGGTTGAATGCGATAATGCCGCCAAATGCTGACGTTGGGTCTGTTTTGTATGCACGGTCGTATGCTTCAAGAATGTTGTTACCTAGTGCAACACCACATGGATTTGCGTGCTTAACGATGACACATGCTGGCTCATCAAACTCTTTAACACACTCAAGTGCTGCATCAGTGTCAGCGATGTTGTTGTAAGAAAGGGCTTTACCTTGGATTTGGCGTGCCGTTGAAACAGAGGCTTCTTCTGGATTTGCTTCTACGTAGAAAGCTGCTGCTTGGTGGCTATTCTCACCGTAGCGCATGTCTTGCTTCTTCTCGAACTGTTGGTTGAACGTGCGTGGGAACTTAGACTCTTCGTCACCCTCTTTGTTCTCACCGTAAGATGGAACCATAGTGCCGAAGTAGTTAGCGATCATACCGTCATAAGAGGCTGTGTGCTCAAATGCGGCGATAGCTAGGTCGAAGCGAGTGTCTAGGGTAAGAGACTTGTCGTTAGCGTCCATCTCAGCGATAACGCGGTCGTAATCGCTAGCGTTAACAACAATCGTCACGTCTTTATGGTTTTTCGCTGCAGAGCGAACCATAGTTGGACCACCGATATCGATGTTTTCAACCGCATCAGCTAAAGTACAACCCTCTTTCGCTACCGTTTCTGCGAATGGATATAGGTTTACAACCACCATGTCGATAGGGTTGATACCATGTTGTTGCATAACTTCGTCATCTTGACCACGACGACCTAGCACACCACCGTGTACTTTAGGGTGAAGAGTCTTAACACGACCGTCCATCATTTCTGGGAAACCAGTGTAATCTGATACCTCAGTTACTGAGATGCCTTTTTCTGCCAGTAGGCGAGCAGTACCGCCAGTTGAAAGAATATCAACACCACGGTTAGCAAGAGCTTGGGCAAATTCAACAATACCAGTTTTGTCTGATACGCTGATCAGTGCGCGGCGAATAGGACGAGCGTTAGTCATGCTTCCATTTCCTCAAAGTCACAGAGTTAGTACATAAATAAAGATGTTTGCCAAAAATGAACTTGTTCTTATGCTAGGTATTAGTCGAAGCGATAAGATATTGGCCAGTTTTGGTAAAGACCTTTGCACCATGTGGTGGTGATAAAGTAGTCTCTGATTTTGATGGCGCACATTCTAACTAATTTATTACAAAAAAGCTCGCGCAATCGTTTGGCATCTCAAAAATAATTGTGAAAAGCATGAGTTTAGGCTCTAAACGTAACGAAACAGTTAATAGGAAAAGTTATGTTCCAGATCGGTGAATTGGCTAAGCGGTGCAACGTTACCGCAGACACACTACGATTTTATGAAAAGAATCATTTAATTAAGCCTGCGGGTCGCAGTGATTCTGGCTATCGTCTTTATAATGAAGATAACCAGCGCCAGGTGCATTTCATTCTTAAATCGAAACAGTTGGGCTTAAGCTTGGATGAAATTCGCGAGTTATTAGAGATAAAGTTAGAAGCAACAGAGCATAGCTGCGCAGAAGTGAAAGCGATAACGAGCACTAAGTTGTCGGTCATTGATGGTAAGATCAGTGAACTGAAGCGAATCCGTACTGCACTGAAGAAGATTAACGATGCGTGTTGTGGTCACATAGATGATAATGCGAGCCACTGTTCAATTTTAGGTGCACTTGAGAGCGACGCACATCAAGACTCTTGTTGTGATACAGAAAAGGGCGCTTAGGAGGCGCGGCGGATATTGGCTTTAAGCTCTGTGGTCGATTTGATATCAGGCAAGTTCTCATAGTAGAGCGTGACTTGATTGCGTCCGGTCTGCTTGGAGTAATACATGGCCTTATCTGACTGAACTAATAACTCACGTACCGAAGACACATGGTTGTTAAGCTCCGCAATGCCAATACTCACTGTCGGTAGAATAATGTGCTCATCAACACGACAAGGGGTGGTTTCAATTGAGTGACGAATGCGCTCTGCAATGTCATAAGCTTGGATTGCATTGGTACGTGAAAGCACAATACCAAATTCTTCCCCGCCAAGACGGCCGATATAATCGCAAGAGCGGATCAAACCTTGGCAAATTTTCGCAACCTGTACAATAACTTCGTCGCCCGATAAGTGGCCTACTTGGTCATTGATCTCTTTGAAGTGGTCAATATCAACCATCAAG
>NZ_JATABG010000160.1:0-7706 GCF_036533755.1 Vibrio sp. M260118
GCCTCTATGGCGGTGTTTTTTTATGTTTCAAGAAAATGATCAATCATAAGAAACAAAAAAAGCGCAAGCCTAACAATAGGATTGCGCTTTTTTATCTAACTTTTTAGCTAAATTCTATTTAACTTTCTTAGCTAAAAACTACGGACGGTAAACCTTCACATTGTTGAAGCCTTGTTCCTGTAGGTAGAGAGCTTGCAAACGGCTCATCACACCACGGTCACAATAAAGCAGGTAGGTCTTAGATTGGTCTAAATCACCAAACTGTGTACCCAACTTGAAAAACGGAATGTGCTTCACTTCCACGCCTTCAATCTCTAATGGGTTATCGTCTTCCTCTTCGGGGCTACGAATATCCAGTACGACAGCATGCTCTTCAACGGCTTGAACTTGCTCAACTTCAGGTGCTGCTTTTTCAGTCTCTTTTGCGATATCACGGATATCCATTACACGGGCGTCACGTACTACCTGCTCTAAGATATCGAAATCGAACTTGGCTTCTTCCGCTTCCAGTTTCGCTTTCACAGCTTTCACTGTTGGCTTCTTAGAAATGACACCACAGTACTCTGGCATGGTCTTAGCGAAGTCCTCAGTACCGATATCACGTGCAAGGTTGATGATGTCTTCTTTATCCCAGTTGATTAGCGGGCGAAGGATCAAAGAGTCCGTGACATTATCGATATGGCGTAGGTTAGTTAGCGTCTGACTCGATACCTGACCTAATGCTTCACCTGTTACCAAGGCTTCAATCTTGAACTTCTCAGCCACCATTCCCGCGGCACGCATAAACATACGCTTCAAGATCACACCCATTTGGCCGTCATCGACCTTCTCAAGAATTTCAGCCACAACAGGCTCAAAATCTACCGAAATAAACCGAACTTTGGCTGATGAGCCATATTTGTTCCATAAGTAGTGAGAAACTTGCTTAACACCGATCTCGTGTGCAGGGCCACCTAAGTTGAAGAAACAGTAGTGAACCTTTGAGCCACGCTTGATATGTAGATAGCTAGATACACCAGAGTCGAAACCACCAGAAATCAGGCTTAGTACATCTTCTTGCGTACCAAGAGGGAAGCCACCTAGACCTTTGTAACGTGCGATTACTTGGTTTAGCTTTTCATTCGCTACTTCAACTTTCACCGTCACATCAGGGTTCTTAAGCTTAACACTGGCGCTTTCGATTGCTTGGTTCAAACCACCACCTACGTAGCGTTCTAACTCGATCGATGTGAAGTCATGCTTACCGCGACGCTTAGCACGTACCACAAACGTTTTGCCTTCAAGATGCGGACGATTTAACTCTAACACCTGCTCGAAAATGTCATGCAGGTCTTTAAACTCAGACTGTTGAACTTCCAGTACATGGTGAATACCCGGAGTGCGAGTCAGTATGTCGATCGTCTCTTTGCGAAATTCATCCGACTCCGAGGTTACTTCAATGTGGTCACGACGGTTGAAAACAGCAACAGACTCTGTATGACTCTTGATAATATTGCGGATGTTACATTCAAGAATCTTTGTGAAGCGCTTACGCACAGACTCACTTTTTACAAAAATTTCTGGATGGGGCTTTACGATAAATTTCATAATTCACTTCACAAGTTTACTGTTACGCTATTTTCATGCTCTTAAGAGCCAAGCCGCTCAACTTCACGAGGAGCCGCCTCTAAGGGCGCAAGATTATACATGAAGCAAAGACCATAAAAAAGACGAGCGTTTGTGCTCGTCTTGTTTATTTTAGCTTACTGTATTGCAGGAACTTCATCACTGAGTAGCGCTTCACCCTGCATAATACTGATTTCAACCCGCCTATTTCGCGAACGTTGCGCTTCAGTATCGTTTGGCCCCAGTGGTTCGGTATCAGCCATACCGCGCACACGCAGCCGCTGATGATCAAATCCGCGTACTTTCTCCATCTCTTGCGCGACGGAGACCGCACGCTGCGCAGACAAATCCCAGTTGGAGCGATAGAGCTCTGAATCAATTCGCTGATTATCAGTATGACCAGACACTCGAATCACGCCTGGAATATCTTTAACTAAATCCGCAATCTGGCGCACCAATGGGCGGAACTTAGGTTGTAAAAATGCAGAGCCTTCTGGGAACGCACCTTTTTCACGAATGCGAATGTCAATCTGCTGACCTAGGTTCTCAACTTCAATCGCACCTTGCTCAATCTCTCGCTCAAGAGCCTTCTTGATACTCTCCATAATGGTTTCAAGCTCTTGCGACATCTCTGCCGATTGCTGCTGCGGATTATCTGACTCGGAGTTTTGGTTGTTCTGAGTTGCCGTATCTGGCGATTGACCACCGGTTAATTTACCTTGATCGCGTTGAGTACCGCCTGCTCTATCCGACTCACCTTCATGAAACTCTAGAGTTTGCTGAGTGATATCAATCGTCTGCTGCATGATGACATCAATTGGTGTCGGCTCAGGACGACCTGGCCTAAACTCTTGAGCAATAATACTAGTACCTTTCGGGATGTCTTTGACTTCCAGTCGGTTTTGCACACCGAAAGCAAACTTCATTGAACCTGCGATCTGTTTAAACTTCAGTACGTCCATTTCAGAAAACGAGAGCAGAAGTACGAAGAAACACATCAACAGTGACATCAAGTCAGCAAACGTCCCCATCCACAGCGGAAGGCCTGGTGGTGGACATTTGGGTTGTTCTTCTTCCATATCAGCCACCTTACTCGTTATCTACATCAAGAGCACGTTTACCTTCATTGAGGTAGTTCTTCAGATAGCTGTCAATAACACGTGGGTTTTGACCATCTTGGATCGCCAATACGCCATCCATGATTAGACGACGGTTGAGTTTTTCTTGCTCACGACGCAGAGACAGCTTATCCGCGATTGGGAAGAAAACCATGTTAGATAGGATTGCACCGTATAGGGTAGTCAAAAGTGCTACCGCCATTGCTGGACCAATCGCTTTTGGGTCATCCATGTTGGAAAGCATAGCAACCAGACCAACTAGAGTACCGATCATACCCATTGCCGGGGCAACGTCACCAAATGCTCTAAACACGCTCGATCCAAAATCGTGGCGCTCATCTGTCAAGGCAATATCTTTTTGCAATGCAGCACGCACCACATCAGCATCGTGACCATCCACTAGTAGGTCGATACCTTTCTGCATGAAGCTATTCGATATCTCCATTTCTTCCAAGGCAAGAAAACCACCTTTGCGCGCGGCGTCAGCCATTTCAACCACTTTAGCAATCAGGTCTTCTGGCTCGTCCGCCTTGAACATGAACGCTTTACCCGCGATTTTTGCTGCGCCAAAGAATTGCCCCATAGTGAACTTCATCAACACTACGAAGGTAGAGCCACCCACCACGATCAAAATCGACGTTACGTCGATGAACATCATGATGCTTCCGCCTAGTATCATTGCCATGATGACAAAAGCAAAACCGCCAATCAGTCCTACTAGCGTTGCTAAATCCACAGAGCACTCCTCATGCTATCGTTAAGCTTCTAACAAATTATATCGGCAACATCTTAAGATCTTTAGTATTTTATTGGTACTACACTCACATAAATATAGATGCTGAGTGGCCGATGCCCACCCTATAATACGCTTGGATGCAGAATATGACCGGACAAGCTCGATTTTTCTGATAAATTTATTCGGTTAAATTTGACCATAATGATCGGCTAAGGTAACTTTCGTGCATCATTCTCTAGGTGAATCCAATATGGCAAGCAAGAAACCAGAAAACATGACCTTTGAGGCGACCATTGAAGAGCTCGATGGCATCGTAGAAAACCTCGAAAACGGTGATTTAGCATTGGAAGATGCCCTTAAAAAGTTCGAACGTGGTATTGCACTTGCTCGCTCAGGGCAAACCAAACTCATCGACGCAGAACAGCGTGTTAGTATTTTGTTACAAAACGATGATAATTCCCCACTTTCTGATTTTGAAGCTCAGTCTGATTAATAGTTATAGAAGAGTTCTGCCATGCAAGAGGTATTAACCTCACTTCAACAGCGAAGCAATGATCAGCTAAACCACTGGTTACAAGCACTCCCTCATCAGCACCTGCCACTCATTGAAGCAATGAACTACGGATTGCTACTTGGAGGTAAGCGTGCACGTCCGTTTCTTGTGTATATCACAGGCCAGATGTTAGGACGCGACCTTAACGACCTTGATACTCCAGCAGCGGCTGTGGAGTGCATTCATGCCTACTCACTCATCCATGATGACTTGCCCGCAATGGATGATGATGCACTGCGTCGCGGCCAGCCAACCTGTCACATTAAGTTTGATGAAGCAACAGCCATTTTAACTGGCGACGCGCTGCAAACCTTAGCATTCACTATTTTAGCGGAAGGGTCATTAAACCCGAATGCGGAAAGCAACCGTATAAAGATGGTAAAGGTACTCGCTGACGCGTCTGGTGCAGATGGTATGTGTATGGGCCAAGCCCTGGATCTCGCGGCGGAAAATAAAAATGTTTCACTGCAAGAACTTGAAGAGATTCACCGCCATAAGACAGGTGCTTTGATGAAGTCTGCAATCAGACTAGGCGCTCTAGCCGCTGGTGAGAAAGGACTCGAAGTACTGCCGCAGCTCGATCGCTACGCTGATGCAGTGGGTCTCGCATTTCAGGTTCAAGACGATATCTTAGATATCATTAGCGATACGGAAACCTTGGGCAAGCCACAAGGCTCAGACCAAGAATTAAACAAAAGTACTTATCCAGCACTGCTTGGATTAGACGGAGCTATCAACAAAGCTCACACTCTGTTAAATGAAGCCCTTCAAGCTTTAGAGGCAATCCCATACAATACAGAGTTACTCGAAGAGTTCGCCCGATATGTCATCGAGCGCAAGAACTAACACTATAAGCGCGCAATAACTATGACTCTTGATATTTCGAAATATCCAACTTTGGCATTAGCCGATACGCCAGATGAGCTACGTAGCCTACCTAAAGATGTGCTACCAAAACTGTGTGATGAACTACGCACCTACTTATTAAACTCGGTCAGCCAGTCGAGCGGACACCTCGCCTCTGGCCTAGGTACAGTCGAGCTTACTGTCGCTCTTCACTATGTCTACAACACCCCGTATGACCAACTGGTTTGGGATGTTGGCCACCAAGCATACCCACACAAAATTCTCACGGGCCGTCGAGACCAAATGCCAACTATCCGCCAGAAAGATGGGCTACACCCCTTCCCGTGGCGTGAAGAGAGTGAGTACGATACCTTGTCTGTCGGCCACTCATCGACTTCCATCAGTGCAGCGCTTGGCATGGCGATTAGTGCAGGCAAAGAGGGTAGCAACCGCAAAGTAGTCAGTGTTATCGGCGATGGTGCGATTACTGCCGGTATGGCGTTTGAAGCGATGAACCATGCTGGTGACGTACACCCTGATATGCTGGTTATCCTCAATGACAATGAGATGTCGATTTCAGAAAACGTTGGCGCGCTAAACAACCACTTGGCTCAAGTGCTATCTGGTAGCCTGTACACCTCTATTCGAGAAGGGGGTAAAAAAGTTCTATCTGGCGTACCACCAATTAAAGAGCTAGTGCGTCGTACTGAAGAACACCTCAAAGGCATGGTCGTACCTGGTACGCTATTTGAGGAGCTTGGCTTTAATTACATCGGCCCAGTTGACGGCCACGACGTCAACGAACTGGTCAAGACCTTGAAGAATATGCGTGAACTTAAAGGCCCGCAGTTCTTACATATCATGACTAAAAAGGGCAAAGGCTACGAGCCAGCGGAGAAAGATCCGATTGGCTATCACGGTGTCCCTAAATTTGACCCTAGCCATAACTCGCTACCTAAAAGCAGTGGTGGCAAGCCAAGTTACTCGAATATCTTCGGCGATTTCTTATGTGATATGGCCGCGCAAGATCCTAAGCTGATGGCAATTACCCCAGCGATGCGTGAAGGCTCGGGTATGGTTCGCTTCTCTAAAGAGTATCCAGAGCAGTACTTTGACGTTGCTATCGCTGAGCAGCACGCTGTTACGCTCGCAACAGGTATGGCTATCGCAGGGGATAACCCGATTGTCGCTATCTACTCAACCTTCTTACAGCGCGGTTATGATCAGCTGATCCACGATGTCGCAATCATGGACTTACCTGTGATGTTCGCCATTGACCGTGCTGGCCTAGTCGGTGCGGATGGTCAGACTCACCAAGGCGCATTCGATCTTAGTTTTATGCGCTGCATCCCGAATATGGTGATTATGGCACCAAGCGATGAAAACGAATGTCGTCAGATGCTCTACACCGGTCATAAACATACTGGTCCTTGTGCCGTTCGTTACCCACGTGGAACTGGACCAGGTGCAGAAATTAAGCAAGAATTTAACGAGCTAGAAATCGGCAAAGGCCGTATTGTCCGTCAAGGTGAAAAGGTCGCTATCCTCAACTTCGGCACCTTCCTCAGTAACGCAGAACAAGCTGCTGAAGCGCTCAACGCTACTGTTGCTGACATGCGATTTGTTAAGCCATTAGATGAAGCATTGATCAAGCAACTAGCTGACGAGCACGATGTGTTAGTAACGCTTGAAGAGAATGCTATAGCTGGCGGTGCAGGCGCTGGTGTAATTGAGTTTATGATGCAAGAGAAAATCCTCAAGCCAGTTCTAAACCTCGGTCTGCCAGATAAGTTTATCGCCCAAGGGACACAAGACGAGCTACATCAAGAGTTAGGCTTAGATGCCGCAGGAATTGAGCAATCAATTCGCGACTATCTAGCCAAGTAAGCCTGTCGAAACATTAAGTGACAAAGCCCTCTTCTGAGGGCTTTTTAATAGGCCAAATCACGCAGTTATCCAGGCATTTGCCAACCAAACTCACCGCACAACTTCAACCAAGTCTCATCCACACCGGCTTTAATAAGCAGCTCTTGCCCGGTAAACGGGTGAATAAACTTTAATGATGAGGCATGCAACAGCAGACGGTGCGAGTCATAGACTTCACGAAACAGCTTATTGTGCTTACCATCACCATGAGTCGTATCTCCGACCATTGGGTGTCTTAAGTGCGCCATATGACGCCTAAGTTGATGCTTACGCCCTGTTAAAGGTTTCATCTCCATCAAACAGTAACGAGTTGTTGGAAATTTACCGGTAGAGTACGGAATTTCTACTTTAGCCAATGGCTGATATTCAGTGATCGCTTCTTGGGCCTCTTTCTCTTGGCTCGCATGTTTATCAGCGATTTTATCAAGCTCAACTTTCAGTGGGTAATCTAAGCGGCCCGGCACTTCTATCCAACCACGCACGATCGCATGATACGTTTTTTCCATCTCATGGTTGGCAAACATCGGCATAACTTGCGAAGCGACCTCACTCGACAGAGCAAAAATCAGGACACCTGAGGTAGGACGATCAAGGCGATGAAGAGGAAACACATGCTGGCCAATCTGATCACGCAGGGTTTGCATTACAAACTGAGTTTCGTGTTTATCTAACCAGCTGCGATGAACCAACATGCCCGCAGGTTTATTGACCGCAACGAAGTACTCGTCTTGAAAGACAATCTCAAGCATCACTGAACACCTCATCTAGGTTATGAATCAAAACGATCAGCGCCGAATACTCGCTACGACCTTTCCAACTCTCTTCAAAGTAAGGCGCGATAGAAAAACCTGTCGGTAAAGGCTGATTCATCGTCAGCAGCGCTCTAAAACGTGGGATAAAAACCCACTGCAGCCACTGGCGT
>NZ_JATABG010000161.1:0-9379 GCF_036533755.1 Vibrio sp. M260118
GCTGGTTTAGCTTTGCGGCGTGCAGTAACTTGTTCAGGGAGATGCTCTAGACGTAAATGGCTGTCATCATTTAACACGACGATATTGCGAATGATATTTTGCAACTGACGCACGTTACCAGGCCAAGCGTAGCGCTTTAGTGTCGATTCAGCATCTCGATGGACAGAACCAAATTTCTTACCATCTTCTTTCGCGTAAAGTTTAAGGAAATGCGTCGCTAGAGTGATGATGTCGTTGCCTCGCTCTCTAAGAGGAGGCATGTCGAGTGGCACAACATGAACACGATAATATAGGTCTTCTCTAAAGCGTCCTTCTTCTACCTCAACTAACGGATCGCGGTTGGTTGCACAGATAATTCGAACATCGACCTTTATCTCTCTGTTTGCACCAAGTGGGGTAAAGGTGCCGGTCTGCAGAAACCTTAGTAGCTTCTTCTGCATTTCCAGCTCCATCTCACACAGTTCATCTAAGAAAAGCGTGCCACCATGAGCCATGGACGCCGCGCCTTTTCTGTCCGCGGTTGCACCAGTAAAAGCGCCTTTAACATGGCCAAAAATCTCACTTTCCATAAGATCTTTCGGGATCGCACCACAGTTAATCGCGATAAATGGCTTGTCCTTTCGCTTGCTCTCTTTGTGGATGGCTTCGGCGCAGACCTCTTTACCCGTGCCACTCTCGCCAACGATAAATACGCTAGCTGTGGTTGGCGCTACAGAATCAATGATCTTGTAAACGCCTTGCATGGGAAGACTTGAACCAATGAATCCATGAAAGCGATTCCTATCAAACTTACTTTCAATATCTTCAACTAGGTGTTCAAGCTTGGCTTGTTGTAGGTGCAGGGCGATGGACGTTTTTAGTCGGTCAGCATTAATTGGCTTTTCTAAGAAGTCCTTAGCACCTTTTTGCACCAGGTTAACCGCTAGATCGACGGATCCATGAGCGGTCGCGACCACGACTGAGGTGGGAACTTGGTTTTCGTTTATCCAATCAAGAATTTGCTCACCGTCCATATCAGGCAGCTTAAGATCGAGAATGACCAGTTCTGGAACATTTCGTTCAATAAAGGCAATGGCCTCTCGGCCTGTTTCGACATGAAACAGGTCATAAGGCTCGTCTTTTACATACTGTTTATAGAGAATCGCCAACGAGGTCGAATCTTCGATTAGTAATACTTTTGGTTTCATCACGATGTCCTATCTTAAGCCTTTGTGATTATTATGCTTCGCTGAATCCAAGGTTCTTACGCGCTTCTAAAGCTTGTAGTGATTGTTGAGCGAGTTGTTCTAATTCCTGACGAAACGCATACGCTTGGTCTTGCTGACCGTCTAAACACATGTGCTCGATCTTTCTAGCAAGGTTGGATAGGGTTCGGTTCCCCAATGCTAGGGAAGCACTGCCTAACGTATGCGCTTCGAACTCTAGTGTCTCCTTGTCTTTAGTTTCCATTGCTTGGTATATACGTGTCAAACGCTGCTCCGACTCTTCGATATAGTGTTCGATAAGCAAAGGGATAACATCTGCACTGGTGTCTTTTACCATCTGTTGCAATACTCTTTCATCGACTAGTTCCAATTTGGCGCTTCCTTACGGTTGGATACGTATAGTATATACGCACGGATGCTAATTTACTTATATTACTGGCAAGCAATCGGGAACTTAGCTTGTGCGTAATGTAAGAATAGTTCAATTTTTTCAATTGGTTGTAAATATTTCAGTTCCTAAGCCTGAATCTAAATTAGGCGCTGTGAGCTAGAAACTCATTGGTTAATATCTTGCGTGCCCAATTGTCCCGCCATCGCTGTGGGATAAAAGAGAACCTGTTAATCTCGCGGACGATTTCTTGGCCTAAGGTTGCTTGGTGTTTAAGATTTAGCACCGAGCCAAGTACTGAGGTTGAAGGGGAGTCGAGAAGTGTCATCGCTTTTTGCAGCTGACCTGATGATGTTTTACCTCCCATGACAACCAATGCGGTCTTATCGCACACACTGGCGACAACTTGAGCGGACACGTTACCACGATTGATTTGCAGCAGTGGCGATGTGTCACATATAACTCGGTCGTATTGGCTTAACCATGTTTGTACCGCATTTTTAAGCTGGGTGGGATCTTTGTAACCAAGTAGAGCCGATTGATTGTTAGGTACAGTAAGTCCAGTGAACATCTGGTGAGTTGAAGAGTGTTCAATCAACAAGCCGACAGATTCTTTGCTCGATGGTGTGATGTCTATACTCTCAAATGCCGGGTTAAACGTGTTGAGATCGACCACTAATGTGCTATGCCCAGCAAGTAAGTACCGCTCTGCAAGTGCAGCAACGATCGAGGTGACACCTTCACCTGACTGACAAGCTGTGATACACAGTGATTTTGCGTTACTCATTTCCGCTGCTAGGTATATTTGCTCAATTTCTGCATGCGTTGCTGGAATTATCATTACAGAGCTCCTATTAACACTATGGTTGTGGTTAGGCGAAGAACATCTTCTAGACCAACACGTGCTTTTTCTAAGAAACTTTCGCTGCGATCGGGTACGTAGATAGTATCTCCGGCACGTAGTACAGGAAGTTGGTACATGTTGGCAGTTTTACTGAACTCGATCAGGTCAAATGTTCTTGCTTGACCCTGGCAGCAGGACATATTGACGATAGATATTTTCTCTAAATAAGCACGTTCTGACGGACCACCAGCCTCAGCCAGTAGATCAAGCACCGTCATGTTGTCATCGAAAACATAACGACCTGGGCTATTTACAGCGCCTAGTACGCGTACCGTTGACTCTTTAGAGCGATCAAGCCAAATCTTGTCTTTCTCAGGGATGTAGATGGTGTCGCCCATGGTCACATTTGGTAATAGACTTTCATCACCAGTTTCGAAGTAGAGCGATAGGTTTAGCTTGCTCACTTTCGAGTAGGTCTTGTCACGGTGAGTAATGCGAATATTGTGAATATCGGCATCTTTAGTTGGGCCATCAGCGGCTGACAATATATCCAAAAAGTGCATGTCTTTAGTAAAACGGTAGCGGCCAGGTGCATTGACTTGCCCGAATACGTAGATTGAAGCATCTGAGCTTTGACGTACCCATTGGGATTTGTTGTCTGATGGATCTTGTGGCAGATCGTGCACTCGTACAATTGCGCCTGCAGTGATCACGGGAAGTTGACTGTTTGGTGCACCGTTAAGAATGAACTCGTCTAGGTTGAATACATGCAGCTTATTACCGACGGCTACGACTTCAATTTTTGTCGTATCGGCACGCAGTGTTGGTCCACCAACATGAGATAGCAAATCCATGAGATCCATTTCGTCAGACCACTCTACACGGCCTGGACGAACCACTTCACCGATGACACTAACTGCGCGATTAGGGGCAATTTTAAGCCAAGATTTTTCATTCATGTCGGTTTTTTCAGGGACAAAGATCGCATCGCCCGGGCCAATTTTCGGCGGTTTTCTGCTTGTGAGTCCTTCGGTGAAGGCGGTTAAGTCAAACTTAATCACTTGTCCATTAGCTTTAATCACACGAATTTGGCGTGATTCTGCGTAGCGTGTTGGGCCGCCTGCGTTAGCAAGAATATCCATGAATGAGGCGTTTCTCTTACCCTCGTAAGCGCCTGGGCTAGCCACTTCACCCATGATGTAGACCACATTTGCACCGGCTTTAATTTCGTCTTCTTGCTTAGGAACGAAGATGGTCGTACCTGGGCTTAGGGTAGGTAGCAGCGAAACATCACCGCTGTCTAAGTAAGTTTTTAAGTTGAACAGCTTAGGTGTGTTTTCCGAGATAACTCGAATCTGCTCCACTGAAGCATAACGAGTCACGCCACCTGCGCGCATAATCACGTCAACTAAGTCGGAATTGGCTTTGAAGCTAAATGATCCTGGGGCGTTTACCTCACCGAATACCTTAATCGCTGTTCGGCCATCGGCGCTGTCGCCAGCATTAGCGAGCTTATTGGCATCAAACTCTTGTTCGATATTACCCACAAGCGGTGAGGCAGGAACAAACACCGTATCTAGTGATACCAACTCAGGCAGCAGTGATTCGTCACCAGTATCAAGGAAAGTCTTGTAATTAAACGTGATCTTGTCCTTACCGCGCTTGATAAACAGATTGTTGAGCTGAGCACCGGCACGTAGGCCACCTGCAGCATGAATTGCCATCTGAATGTCAGATGACTTAGACAGAGTATATTCGCCAGGAGAGTTAACGTAGCCTTGAACAGATACTAGGATCTGCTGTTCGGCGATATAGACAGTAGCGGATGAAAGATCTCGATAGACCTTTTCTAGAGCGTCTTTAACCGATTGCTCTAGCTGAGGCTCGCTGTAGCCAGCAACATAAAGCGCACCAACTTCCGGTAGCGTGATACGACCACGTTTATCGACTTGAAAACCTTTGTTCAATGACGATTCACCAGGCAGGTTTACTTGAATAAGGTCACCAATTTGTACTCGCTCTTGATTTGCTTGTGCGAATGAACAAAGTGAACTGATTAAAAGTAGGGCAAGTAAGTTAGTCCATTTCATTGTAGCCTCCTTGCAAGCGTTGCTCTGCTTGCTCCTGGGTATCTATTACCTCAATGCTCACACGGCGGTTAGTCAGTTTTACGCCTTCAGAGTCGCCTTCATAAAGCGGTAGTGTGTCGCCAACCGATAGCGTTTCGACGCGACTAGGAGCAAGTCCAAATATAATTAGGTAACGTTTGACTTGTTTCGCACGTCCCATTGCGAGCCTTTGGTTGTATTCAACATCACCGGCTGAGTCCGCATGTCCTGTCACTTTGAGGTTGAGGCTTTGATGATCATTTAGCATGTTCGCGGCACGAGCTAAATTTCCCATGTATTTCGGGTTAACCTCAGTAGAGTTAAACGCGAATTGGTTGTCGACGTTTAATAGATTGTAAAGCTTGTCAATTTTGGCTAAACGCTGCTGAAAGGACGTCTCATCCATTGGCGGAACGCACTTCGCTTGTGAGGTAACGTAATCGAGCTGCAGTTCAAGCTCATTAAGTCGTTTACGTTGAATAACGATGTCGTTGGCAGCATCCAGTAGCAGACCGCCTTCGATTTCGCGTGCAATGCGTTTTTGCTTCTCTAACGCTTGAACTACCGCAGCAGGAAAGCACCAACGAGCCCCTTCTCGTACCAAGGAGTCTAGATGAAGCTTGGTTAGTTGCCAGTCGAAACGAAGCCCGTGTTCTGGCCCTAAAGGTTCGTCTGGCATAACTGGTGAGAAATTGGATTGGATGTAGTCTTCACCTAGTCCGCCACGTCCGTGCTCAGGGTAGCTAGAGCAGCCGACCACTGAGGCTATAGAAGCAGCGAGAGCGATGTGTTTAATAATAGTTTTCATGCCAACTTCCTTTGTTAATGAGCCTTGGTTAGTGGGTATGCGAGTTAATTGGAATTGCTTGGTTAATTCGCAGTAGTGTCATGATTTCAAGAGGTTGGCCCGTTACATTCTCAATCCGCATAGTACGTTCACGCTCCACAAGACGTTTGTATAGGTAGACCAGCGCACCGACGCCCGAAGAATCAAGAAACTGGACTTGGCGAAAATCGACTTCAATGTCAGTTGAAATGTTTTGTTCTAAAATCGCATCAATATGAGGCTGAACATTTTTCGCACTATCACAATCTAGGTTGCCGTCGATAGTCCATGTAGTGATTGTGTTGTTAGTTTCAATGTTTCGAAGTTCCATAGTCGTATCTCCTTTGGTTGTTGCTGACTAAAGGAGCAGTTAATGTGCCAAGAAAAATAGTAAGTATTTTCATTGACTTAGGTATGTGGACGCTGTGTTTCTCAAAATGAGAAAAGCGAACTCTCATTTTGACAAGCAGAAAAGTTGTACAAACATCAATGTGAGAATGGTGTTTTTTGCAACTGCGAGGACTGTTAGTAAGTTAGAGCCTAGAAGCTGCTCGAACTACGGCTCTTTTATTGTTGTAGGGTTTGATAGCTATGAAAAACTGATAGGCAAACAGCCTTGTAGGACAACTTATATGGATATACGTCTATCTTTACTTGCGATCAGTCTACTTAGCGCGTCAACTCCACAATTAGTGGCGAAAGAAAGCATTGCAGGTATCCAGTCTGTAGCGTTGGCAGAAACATACAACGCGTCAATCGATGTTGGTCTTTACTGGGTGAGTGAAAAACTCGATGGCGTTCGAGCTATATGGAACGGGAAACAACTTGTGACCCGAAACGGTATTCCTATTGCTGCACCTGATTGGTTTATTGAGAATATGCCTGATGTTTCTATCGAAGGAGAGCTGTGGGCAGGGCGGGGTAATTTTCACCTGGTACAACAAACCGTGTTAGATACATCCCCAAACGACAACGCATGGAAGGGGATTAAGCTGATGCTATTTGACATGCCCAATGCGCCAGGAACTTATCAGCAGCGTTATGCAAAGCTTATCGACGTAGTAAACAATCTTTGCGCCACGCATGTTGGATATGTCGAACATAAACCGATCATTAGTGAACATGAGCTGCTACAACAATTGGATTCTATTGATGGCTCTTATGGCGAAGGGTTAATGCTGCGCAAGATTGATAGCCTATATACACAAGGACGAAGCAGCGATCTGATCAAGTTAAAGAAGTACCAAGACGCAGAGGCAAGAGTCATTGGATATAAGAGTGGAAATGGGAAGTACGAGGGTAAAATGGGCTCATTGTTAGTCCAGTTAGAATCCGGGCAACAATTTTATATTGGCAGCGGGTTTTCAGATAGCCAACGCGAAGAACCACCTAGAATAGGCACAATTATTACCTTTCGATACAACGGTTATACCCACAAAGGCATTCCCAAATTCGCGCGGTATTTACGAGAGCGTGTGGAGTGAAACAAAGGCCCATGAATCAGTATATTCACAGGCGGGCCGAATACTATTTTTCCGAAAACGTTAATTGTACAGTATCGCTTTGTTTGTGCATCCAATGCAGCCGAACACCGAGTAATAGTGCTGCTGTCGAAAGTCCGATAATAAATCCGACCCAAAAACCGTGAGCACCCATTGGCTCGACGATCCAGTCGGTCATGGCAAGGATGTAGCCTAGTGGTAAGCCGAATATCCAATAAGCAACGAAGGTGCGATTAAATATCGCTGCCATATCTTTGTAGCCACGTAATGCTCCTGCAGCAACTACTTGAATAGCATCAGTTACTTGATACACCGCAGCTAAAAGTAGTAGCTGTAAAGCAAGGTCGATTACCGCGCGATTGTGCGTGTAGAGTAACGCGATTGGTTCTCTCAACAACACGGTAAACAGCGCGATAACTAAAGACAAACCTACAGCGACGATCAAACCTACATGGGACGCGATTGTGGCACCAGAGACGTTTTGTTCGCCCAAACGATGGCCAACTCTGATACTCGTCGCAGCGCCAATACTCATTGGCAGCATGAACACCAGTGAAGAGAAGTTAATCGCGACTTGGTGCGCGGCAACGACAAGTGGCCCTAATGGAGCAACCAGTAGTGCCACGACAGCAAACAGAGTTACTTCAAAAAACAGAGCCGCAGCGACAGGGAAACCTAGCTTAAATAAGCGAATTAAGGCTTGTGTGTTTGGCTTATGGAAGTGCTCGAACACGTTAACTTTGGTTAAACGATCAGACGTGATGACATAAAAAAGTAACATGGCAAACATCAGCCAATACACTATCGCAGCAAACACGACTGCATCCATATAACCTATGGTCTTCGCGCTCATTAAAGGTTCAATATCCATTAACACGAGAATAGCTTCAGTTTGCTGGAGAATAACTGCGGTAGGTATTGAAATAAGCAAAGCCATAAAAATGCCTTGCTGAATTTCAAAAGGCACACGTGCTTGTCTACCTGAGCCATTAAGTTGTGCGACCACAGGCACGATTGCCATTAGAAGACCAATGCCAAATAAAATCGAGGGTAGCCAAATGCTTGCGGCAATGGATACCGCAGCCATGTCGGTAGCACTGACGCCACCAGCCATCACTGTGTCGACAAAACCCATACCTGTTTGTGCGACTGAGGCAATTAGAACAGGTGTCGCAAGCTTGATTAGGGTGTTGGCTTCTTGTTTATAGTGCTGCACGGAGAACTCCATATTCTGACTGTATTTATAGGACTACGATTGCTTTCACTAGCCAGAGAGAAAATAAGTGTTCGTGATGATAAATAAATGTCACACTAAGCACCAATAAAAACTATCGGAAATGATTGATGTTTACAGGAATTGTTCAGGGAATGGCCGAAGTTGTCGCCATCGATAAGAAAGATAAATTTCAGACTCACACAGTAAAGTTATCGGGTGAACTATCTCAAGGGCTAACTATTGGTGCCTCAGTCGCACACAATGGCTGCTGTTTAACTGTGACCAGTATCTGTGATGATTTGATCGACTTTGATCTTATGCAAGCAACCTTAGCATTAACTAATCTTGGCAAGTTGGAAATAGGGGATTCAGTCAATATTGAACGTGCAGCTAAGTTCGGTGATGAAATTGGTGGTCATTCAATGTCTGGGCATATCTCATTAATGGCAGAAGTCGATGAGGTAATCGATAGCGAGAATAATCGCACCATTTGGTTCTCCATCCCAACAGAGATGATCAAGTACGTACTAGCCAAAGGTTACATTGGATTGGACGGTTGTTCACTGACGATTGGTGAAGTTGAAGAGAATCGTTTCTCGGTGCACCTAATACCAGAAACTATGCAGCGCACTCTATTTGGTCAGCGTAAAAAAGGCGACCAAATCAACGTTGAGTTCGATCCGCAAACCCAAGCTATCGTCGATACGGTCGAGCGCGTCTTAGCCAACAGACAAGTATAAAAAAAGCGCCGTTAGGCGCTTTGTCAGAAAATTTGTTCGTCGTCGGCATCAACCAACAGATCGATTTTATCCATCTGTTCGTCCACCGTCATACTCAAGTGAATTGCGTGACAACATGCAGGGCAGTCGTCATAAAAGTTTTGACTGCCGTTAGAGGCATCTAATGTAATACCAATGGAGTGTCCGCAGTGAGGGCATGAAACCATCTTTGCAGTATATTTTCGCATAACATCTTTCCTTACAACCCTTAAAAACCAATGCCTAACTACTTCCTTACGTTAAGGATAGCCCCTGTAGACTTCATTAATATTAAGTGTAGAAGTTTCTGTTAGGCATGAATTAAGTACAAAGTTTGACTCATGTAAGGAAATTGATTTTAGCTTGTTCGCTGTGTCACCTTTAACACGTAAATTAATTGACAATTGTTAGTGTGGTTATGATGTAACTAATTGTAAATGTTGACTTATTTTATATTCAGTATGAAAGGATTTGTTTAATCAATTTTTCCGACTGATCCAAATAGTGCCCACCAAACTGATTGTAATGATTG
>NZ_JATABG010000162.1:0-9668 GCF_036533755.1 Vibrio sp. M260118
CATCTTCACTAACCAAGAGTTATACGAAGAGCTATTGGCACTGGCTGATGAAGCTAAATTAATGAAGCTGGTCACCAACCGAGCAACAGGCTCTGATTTAGATAAAGAGAAGCTGTTCGAGAAGGTTCGTACGTCACTGCGCCGTTTACGCCGTTTAGGCATGATCATCAACATCGGTGAAACGGGTAAGTTCAGTATTAGCGAATCGGTGTTCCGCTTCGGTGCCGATGTGCGCTTGGGCGATGATATGCGTGAAGCGCAGCTAAGGTTAATTCGCGATGGTGAGGCGGTCGTTCACACCAAAGAGCCTAGCCAAGGCAGCTTACTAGAACAAAAAGAGAGCGAAGAAAACGCTGAACAAGAGATGCAGGTAGAGGGTGAAGCATGATTGAACGAGGTAAATATCAATCGCTAACCATGATCAACTGGAACGGCTTCTTTGCGCGTACATTTGATATTGATGGCTTAGTCACCACGCTTTCGGGCGGTAACGGTGCAGGTAAATCCACCACTATGGCGGCGTTCATCACTGCTTTGATTCCCGACCAAACCTTGCTTCACTTCCGAAACACGACTGAAGCAGGTAGTAGCCAATCGTCTCGTGATAAAGGCTTATACGGTAAGCTTCAGGCGGGCGCATGTTACGCGGCTCTTGATGTAGTGAACTCGCGCAATCAGCGTTTACTGTTCGCGGTTAAACTTCAGCAAGTGGCTGGTCGAGATAAGAAAGTCGACATCAAGCCGTTTGTGATTCAAGGCTTACCGAGCCATGTTAAGCCGACAGACGTGCTGATCGAAAGCGTGTCCGATACTCAAGCTCGCGTGCGTCAGATTAACGAAGTAAAAGAGTCGATTGCTAGCCTTGAGGGAGTGCAGTTTAAAGCGTTCTCCTCAATCGTTGATTATCATGCGCAGATGTTTGAGTTCGGTGTTATTCCGAAGAAATTGCGCAACTCTAGTGATCGCTCTAAGTTCTACCGTTTAATTGAAGCTTCTCTGTACGGTGGTATTTCAAGTGCGATTACTCGCTCTTTGCGTGACTACCTACTTCCGCAAAATGGTGGGGTGAAGAAAGCTTTCCAGGATATGGAGTCGGCGCTGCGCGAAAACCGCATGACGTTAGAGGCGATTAAAACCACCCAAGCTGACCGTGACCTATTTAAGCATCTCATTACCGAATCGACTAACTATGTCGCGGCAGACTATATGCGTCATGCGAATGACCGTCGCAACAAGTTAGATCAAACTTTATCTCTGCGCTCTGAATTATTTAGCTCACGAGAAACTTTGTTAGAGCAAAACAACCTGCTTAACCGCGTTCAAGAAGAGTTAGAGCTACTGGTCGAGTCGGAATCCTCCTTAGAGCAAGACTACCAAGCGGCTTCTGACCACTTGCAGTTGGTGCAAAATGCACTGCGTCAGCAAGAGAAGATTGAACGTTACCAAGAAGACTTGGAAGAGCTTCAAGAACGTCTTGAAGAGCAGATGATGGTGGTCGAAGAGGCACAAGAGCGTGTCTTAATGGCGGAAGAGCAAGCAACGGTTTCTGAAGAAGAAGTTGATAGCTTAAAGAGCCAACTTGCCGATTATCAACAGGCTTTAGACGTTCAGCAAACTCGAGCGCTGCAATACCAACAAGCGGTACAAGCGTTAGAGAAAGCAAAACAACTACTCGAAGATGAGTCGCTAACGGCTGAATCGGCCCAGACTCTAGTGTCGCAGTTAAAAGATAACGAAGCGCAGAGCACGACTGAATTGCTAGCGACTAAACACAAGCTAGATATGACTTCAGCAGCAGCGGAGCAGTTTGAATCAGCGTTGACGCTTGTGAAAAGAATCGTTGGCCAAGTAGAGCGTAGCGACGCTTCTCAATCGGCAAAAACAGCTTTACAGCAAGGTCGTGATGCGCAGCAGTTAGTGCAAAATGAGCAGCAGTGGCGTGCTCAGCATCGTGATGTTGAACGTCGTTTGCATAAACAGCGTCAAACTCAAGAGCTGGTGGCTGAATACCAAAAGCAGCACCAGGTTGAGCTAACTGATGAAGTGACTTTCGAGCAAGAGCGTGAACGTCACGCAGCGCAAATCGAATCGCTTGAGATGTGCCAAGAAGAGGTTCGCGAGCAGCGCAGCGAGCAGCGTCGCCAAGAGCAAGACGCAGCGGCAGAGATCAAAAAGCTAGAGGCAATCGCGCCAACTTGGATTGCCGCTCATGATGCACTTGAATCTTTGCGTGACCAGAGTGGTGCTGAACTTGCTGATAGCCAGTCCGTTATGAGCCAGATGCAGCTGGATATTACGATTGGTGATGCGCCATATTTTAGTGCTATGTATGGTCCTGCTCGCCACGCGATTGTAGTCTCTGATCTTTCAGGTATTGAAGAGAAGCTCGTTGAACTTGATGATTGTCCAGAAGACCTTTACATCATTGAAGGTGATGTTGACGCATTTGATGACAGCACGTTTGATGCAGAAGAGCTAGAAGGCGCGGTATGTGTGCGTATGAACGATCGTCAAATGCGCTACTCACGTTTGCCTGAGATCCCTCTGTTTGGCCGTGCAGCTCGTGAACAGCGTTTAGAGTTGCTGCGCAGTGAGCGTGAGGATGTGGTAGAAGAGCACGCGAAAGCAGCGTTCGATTCACAGAAGCTTCAGCGTTTGTACCAAGCATTTAATAGCTTTGTTGCTAAGCATATTCAGGTCGCGTTTGAAGCGGATCCTGAGCAGGCGTTGACGACTATCCGTGACAAACGCAATCAACTAGCTCGCACTCTTGCTGACCTTGATGCAAAAGAGCAGCAGCAGCGCAGCCAGCTTCTTGGTAGTAAGCAAGCGCTAGCCGCTTTAGATAAGATCGCACCGAGTATGGCGCTGATCGAAGATGACGCCCTTGAAGCGCAGTTTGAAGAGCTAGAGCACAACCTGGCTAAGTTAACGGAAGCTAAGGCTTTCCTTACGAATCACGCTAAGGCGCTAACAGAGCTTGAGAAGATTGCTTCTGCGCTAGATGCGGACCCAGAGCAGTTTGATGCACTTGAGGCTGAGTATCGCGCAGCAGATGAGAAACTCCAGCAACTGAAGAAGCAAATTTTTGCGTTGTCGGACCTTGTAGAGCGTCGTCACTACTTTGCTTACTCAGACTCAGTGGATTTGCTTAGCCAGAGCAGCGAACTGAGTGAACAGCTGAAAGCTAAGTTGGTTCAAGCTGAACAAGCCCGTACTCGTTCTCGCGAGGAGCTTAAGCAGTCGCAAAGCCAAATTAACCAATACAATCAAGTATTGGCATCGCTTAAGAGCTCGCACCAAGCCAAGCTGGAAACGGTTCAAGAGTTTAAGCAAGAGCTTCAAGAATACGGCGTTACCGCTGATGAAGGCGCGGCAGAACGTGCTATGCGACGCCGTGATGAGCTTCAAGAGCGTCTGCATACATCGCGTTCACGTAAGAGCGAATGCGAACGCACGATCACTTCTACAGAACTAGAGATGAAGGCGCTAGCCAAGCGTTTGAAGAAAGTGCAGAAAGAGTACGTTGAGCTGCGTACCTTTGTGGTCGCGGCTAAAGCGGGTTGGTGTTCAGTGCTTCGTTTAGCACGTGAAAACGATGTTGAGCGTCGCTTACATAAACGCGAACTTGCATACCTATCTGACAATGAACTGCGCTCAATGTCGGATAAATCACTGGGTGCGCTTCGTCTTGCCGTGGCAGACAATGAAGACTTGCGTGATGCACTGCGCTTGTCTGAAGACAATGCCCGTCCAGAGCGTAAAGTTCTGTTCTACATTGCAGTTTACCAGCACCTTCGTGAACGTATTCGCCAAGACATTATTCATACTGACGATCCTGTCGAAGCAATCGAAGAGATGGAAGTGGAGTTGGCGCGTCTAACCGAAGAGCTCACTCAACGCGAGAACCGCCTAGCGATAAGCTCTGACTCTGTAGCGAGCATTATCAAGAAGACGATTCAACGCGAGCAGAACCGTATTCGTATGCTTAACCAAGGCTTGTCGAATATTTCGTTTGGTCAGGTTAAAGGCGTGCGCTTGAATGTGAAGATTCGTGAGAGCCATGAAGTGCTACTTAATGGCTTATCGACGCAGCAAGAGCAACATAAAGACCTGTTTGAATCACCTCGCTATACCTTCTCTGAAGCGATGGCGAAGCTATTCCAACGCGTCAATCCGCATATCGACATGGGCCAACGTTCTCCACAAGTACTGGGTGAAGAACTACTGGACTACCGTAACTACCTAGAGCTAAGTGTTGAGGTTAACCGTGGTTCAGATGGTTGGCTGCAGGCAGAGTCAGGCGCACTTTCTACCGGTGAAGCGATCGGTACTGGTCAGTCAATTCTGCTTATGGTGGTACAAAGCTGGGAAGAGGAGTCGCGTCGACTGCGTAGCAAAGACATTGTCCCTTGTCGTCTGTTGTTCTTGGATGAGGCGGCACGTCTGGATGCGAAGTCTATTTCGACCTTGTTTGAATTGTGTGACCGTTTGGATATGCAGCTTCTGATTGCTGCACCAGAGAATATTAGCCCAGAAAAAGGCACAACTTACAAGCTAGTACGTAAAGTGTTCAAAGACCATGAACATGTACATGTGGTTGGTCTAAGAGGTTTTGGTCAGGAGGCTAAACCGAAGAGTGAGGCGCAAGAGTTAGCAGAAAGTCTGTAATTTAAAGTGGGTTAAAACAGATAGTCCCTAAGCGAAAGCTAGGGACTATTTTTTTATCTCTCGTTTTCCAGTGGAGAAGCTTTTTCCATCAGCCTTTCAAGCTCATTCAATGCTTCAAAAGACATTTCGGAGATACGTTCCAGATCCTGTTCTAGATGATCGGATGCTTTTTCATTAGTTGGGGGAGTGTCTTTACCATCCTTCATTAAAGTCACCTCTATGCTTGTGGGGAATAAGCGCTTCTAACTTAAGCGATGTGACTTGCAAATCCAAGTGACACACTCCAATGTGTGACAGTGGTGTTAAAAGGTGCAGCCATAGGTAAGACGAGTCTTATTTTTGATAGCGAGTAATAAGAAAATCATTGGATAATTATGAACTTATTTATGTGTTTGATTGCTTATTGTTGAGTCGATATTGTTTAGGCGAGCATAATGCCCAGCGGCGAAAGGCTTGGCGAAAATTCGCACTGTCTGAGAAGCCGACGCGTTCTGCAATCTCTTCCACATTTAAGTCGGTTGAAGCAAGGTAATGCTTTGCTAGTCGAAAACGCACCTCATCTAATATCTGTTGATAACTGGTTTGTTCAAGCTTTAGGTGTCGGCGCAGAGTGCGCGAAGACATGCCGAGATCAGAGGATAGCGTTTCAATAGAGGGGTAGTTGCCAGGATTCTCAACAAAGATCTGCATCACTTGCTCTTTCAAACTCGAAGCTGCAGTTACTTTCGCTAACATCTCATCACAAGACTTAAGGCACATTTGCAGTGTCATTGGGTTTGCAGAAGGGAGCGGATCATTGAGTCGATTACCGTCGAACTCCCACTCTAAAAATGGGCTATTGAACTCTATACGACACTGAAACATATTAGCGTAGGTGTCACCGTGGGCTGGTTTCGGATAAGGAAACTTTATTAAATGCGAAGGGAAAGGGGATTGCATGACCTCTTCACACAAGTTTTGAATGGCGGCAAACCAATATTCACAACAGAAGGGAAGAAGGGTATCAAGCTCGACTAGTTGTTCTGCTCGGAAGAATCCCCGTTCGTTTTCAACCCACATTTTTTTCCTCAGCACTGGTCCAGCAAGGCGCAGATATTTGAATCCTAGTAACAGAGCGTCGAGTAGAGTGTTGCTGCTGAATGCTGCGTAACCCAGTACACCAAAGTCACTAAAACGAGCCTGCTGCCCCACTTTTAGGCCTAAATCGGGCTCGTCGGATAAGCGTAGCGCATTGCTGAAGACAACTAGCTTTTGCGCAAGGGTGATGTGAGTTTCGGGAGAGTAGAGTTGAGTGCTGGAAAGGCCACTACCTTCAAGTAGCGCCTCAGCCGGAACTCGATTGTTGAGATAACGGGTTAGCAGTTGTACATCTAAAATGCCGCTTGCCAGTACATCTGGTTCATAAACCGCGCTATATTCCACTTACTTAGTTCCTTTTTTGGGTTAGGTCATTGTTGTATAGCTTGAGTAGAGTCAGTTCGTCCAGTAAATATGTCCGAATTTCACCGTTTTCTGTCTTTTTGTCACCTAGGCATGGTGTTAACGAAATGTTGGAATGAATGCTCAGCGTAAAAGAGGTCATTACAATGAACATGATTGCAGACCATTTGGTAGAACAAGCCGAGCTTAACTCAATACAAGATGGTAACGAGCTAAGTCAATGGTTCACTGAGTTGAAATCAGCGTACCAAATTGAAACACATCCTAGTTTGGCAGTTAGGAAGCTGCGACTTAAAGCGCTTAAAAAGCAGCTTTCTCGCTATCAAGATGCGCTTGCCGATGCAATGAGTGATGACTTTGGTGGACGTAGTCATACTGAATCTATTATGGCCGATATTCTTGCGCCGATTTTGGATATTAATCATGTCTTGAGTCACCTTGGCCGTTGGATGAAGCCAAGTCGTCGCCCAACCGAGTGGTTGTTTAAAGGTAATAAGCTTGAAGTAAGGTACCAGCCCAAAGGGGTGGTGGGTATTATATGTCCGTGGAATTTTCCTCTTTACCTTTCTATAGGACCTCTAACCACTGCATTGGCAGCGGGCAACCGTTGCATGATAAAGATGCCACCAAATTGCCCGCAAACCACTAAGGTGTTAACTGAGATGCTTGCGGAAGTGTTCCCTAAGGATCTGGTTCGTGTGGTGCATGGAAGTCATCCTCAAGCAATGGAGATATCTCATCTGCCGTTTGATCATCTAGTGTTTACTGGCTCTCCAAATAGCGGAAAAGCGATTATGGCCAATGCGGCTAAAAACCTTATCCCGGTTACTCTAGAGTTGGGCGGCAAGTCGCCGGTGATTGTGTTCGATGACTATGACATAGAGCGAGCTGCACAACGGATCTCTCATGGCAAAGGGTTTAACTCAGGTCAGATCTGTATTGCTCCGGACTACGCGTTTGTTCCACAAGAAAAAGTGGATGCATTCGTTGCGGCTGTGGCTTCCGCACAGCAGAAAATGTACGGCCAGATTGAAGGAAATCATGACTATACCGCTCTCGTTGATGACGCCCAGCACCAGCGCTTTCATCAGTTGCTTGACGATGCTAAGCAGAAAGGCGCCACGATTACTCAGTGTTTAAGTGAGGGAGAAGGGCGCAAAACACCACTCTACGTCGCAACCAACTTAACGCCTGAAATGCGAATTTGCCAAGAAGAGATCTTTGGCCCACTACTGCCCGTGCATGGTTACCAGAGTCTTGATCAAGTGATTGATTATATTACCGCAAGGCCAAGACCGCTCGCCTGTTATCTGTTTAGCCACAACAAAGAGCAGCGTGAAGAGGTGTTGGCTCGAACTCATAGTGGCGGCGTAACGATTAACGATTGGGGCTGGCATGTACTGAACCATTCGGTACCGTTTGGCGGTGTTGGTAACTCGGGAATCGGCAATTACCACGGTGAAGAGGGCTTCCGTGAGTTAAGCCATGCTCGCAGCGTGCTGCAAATGCGCGGCTGGTTCCCAATTCAACTTTTTGTACCGCCCTACAAAAATCCTATTCAAAAGCTAGCGGTGCGTTGGTTTGTGGGTAAGCCGGACCCAAGCCTAAAAAAGTAAAATTTTGGATTCATTGCTCGACTGGAGATAGCTATGGACAGTTATGATTTCATTATCGTAGGTGGCGGTTCGGCGGGGTGCGTATTGGCGTCTCGCTTAACCGAAGAACCTAACATAACAGTGTGCTTACTAGAGGCTGGTGGTACAGACAGTAGCCCTTGTATTCATACCCCAGCGGGAATGGTCGCTATGATGCCGACCAAATACAACAACTGGGCGTTTAAAACGGTTCCTCAACCAGGGCTCAATGGTCGGAAAGGGTATCAACCAAGAGGCAAAACCTTAGGCGGCTCAAGCTCGATCAACGCGATGATGTACGCTCGTGGGCACAAGTATGATTACGACTTGTGGGCGAGCTTAGGCAATTCAGGTTGGAGCTATGACGAGTGTTTGCCTTATTTTAGAAAAGCCGAGCACAACGAAATTCACCAAAATGACTATCATGGACAAGGCGGACCGCTGAACGTTGCTAACCTGCGCTCACCAAGTGAGATGCTAGAGCGATATTTGGCAGCGTGTGAGGCTATGGGTATACCAAGAAACAGCGACATTAATGGTGCCGAGCAGTTTGGCGCTATGGCAACTCAAGTGACCCAACGTAACGGTGAAAGATGTAGTGCTGCTAAAGCTTACCTTACTCCCCATTTATCCCGTCCCAATCTCACTGTAGTTACTCAAGCGACCACTCATAAGGTTCTATTTCGTGACAAGCGCGCGATTGGCGTTGAGTATGGCGTTGGTAACCAACGAATCCAGATTAGGTGTAAAAAAGAGGTCATTCTTTCCGCTGGCGCATTTGGTTCACCACAAATTCTGCTGTTATCTGGCGTAGGACCAAAACAAGAGCTTGAACTGCATGGGATTGATCAAGTTCAACAGCTCGAGGGCGTTGGTGAAAATCTCCAAGATCATATTGACTTGATTCACTCCTATAAGTGCTCGGAAAAGCGTTCAACCTTTGGCGTGTCACTGCAAATGGTGGCTGAGTTAACCAAGGCGCTGCCTGAATGGAGAAAGCACCGCACTGGAAAACTTACCAGTAATTACGCAGAGGGTATTGGCTTCTTTTACTCTGACCAACATAGTTCGGTGCCGGGCTTAGAATTTGTTTTTGTCGTGGCGGTTGTTGATGACCATGCACGAAAAATTCATCTTAGTCATGGCTTTAGCTCCCATGTGACTTTGCTCCGGCCAAAGAGTCGCGGAACGGTGAAGTTAAATAGTGTTGACCCTTATGAACCACCCAAAATAGATCCTGCGTTTTTTAGTCATTCGGACGATATGCAAGTGATGATTAAGGCATGGAAAAAACAATATCAAATGCTAGAAAGTGAGTCGTTTGATGATGTGAGAGGGGAGAGCTTCTACCCAATTGACCCGAAAGACGAACAAGCGATTGAGCAAGATATTCGCAATCGTGCCGATACCCAGTATCATCCAGTTGGCACATGTAAAATGGGTACGGCAGACGACCCTTTAGCGGTGGTTGACCACAACTTGGAGGTTTATGGGTTAGAAGGCTTGCGTGTGGTTGATGCGTCAATAATGCCGACTTTGATTGGTGGCAATACTAACGCTCCTACTATTATGATCGCTGAGAAGATTTCGGATGTGATTAAACGTAAGTATCAGCTATGCCAGCCTCAGCCAACCGCGACTAACGCATAAAAATGCCCGCATAGAGCGGGCATCATGATGATTATCTGAAATGATTAGCCAACAAGTTCTTTAGCAAAAATACCAAACTGCCTAGCCGAGTACGCAACGCGCTCTGTAGGTTTGGGATATTCAGCACCTTGGCCGAGGTTTTCTATGTGATGCAACCTAGGCAGCAGTCCGGCACCGTTAGCTATTTGAATTGCTAGACCCGGTCGGGCGTTAAGCTCAAGCACCATTGGTCCTTCTTCTTTATCAAGAACCATATCTGTACCCATATAGCCA
>NZ_JATABG010000163.1:0-7483 GCF_036533755.1 Vibrio sp. M260118
ATGGAAACTAATCTAGGTAATGACTTTGCAGCCTCTCACTTCGGCAACGAGGCTAGTGTGACAACAATGGAAGCAAACCTGAACCTGGCATACAAACTCGCCGACTCCGTAAGTGTAGGCGGTGGCGTTCGCTATGTTATGGGAGAGGGAAGTTTTGGGGCAAAAACTCCTACAAATAACCTCGTTTCTCCAGGAAATGTAACAACCTTAAAATATATGGAAGGTGACGACACTTCTTGGGGCTGGCAAGTGGGCACAGCGTGGCAGATCAACCAAGACCACCGTATTGGTTTTGCATACAAGTCAGAAGTTGAGCTAAAACTCGAAGGTTATGCAACGGGAGTAGGTTTTAACGCTGCACTGGCAAATGCACGCGATAACGGTTCTATGGCACTTGCACTACCAGCAACAGCAGAACTGGCTAGTTATCACCAATTGAACGACAAACTGGCGATCCACGCGAGCATCAACTGGACTGATTGGAGCAGCTTCGAGAAGTTAGAAGCGCAGCTGGACACATATGGCACGAAGATGGTTAAGGTTGAAAACTGGGAAGACAATTACCGCTTTGCTGTTGGTGCAACTTACCAAGTGGACTCTAAACTAGCTGTACGCACTGGTGTTGCTTACGATACATCAGCAGTTAGTGACAAAAACCGTACTATCACTATTCCTGAAACCGATCGTACTTGGCTAAGTCTTGGTGCATCTTACGAGTTTACAAAGCAGTTCTCACTTGATGGTGGCCTAACTTACATCATTGCTAAAGACGCAAGTATTGTAGAATCTCGCGGATATTCTTCTGACGATGCTGCTCAAAACGTGGCAGGGCAATTTACCGGCGAGGTATCAGGCAACGTTTGGCTAATCGGCCTACAGGCCAACTACACTTTCTAAGCGTTTAGATGCTAGAAACTAAAAAGGCTTGGTTCGTAATAAACCAAGCCTTTTGTCTTTAAAGCTTTTGTTAAAAATCTTCTAGATATTCATCTAAAAACTCTTCTTCTTCAGCGTTATAAGTTTCTTGTTCTATTTCAGCATTGAAGTCTTGACGCTGAAGATACGCATCACGCGCGACTGCGTATGGATCTGGAGATCGTTCAAGCATCACTTCTTGGTTCACGAGGGCAGCACGAGTTTCCATTCCCTCTAATGCCCATTTACCTAAGCCTGCCCAAACGTTTAGGAACGATAAAGGTATGTAGGTGTGGTCGACAAAGTCTGCAGTTTCTCTCACCGTCCATGGACCGTATCCGGGAACCATTACATAAGGGCCATTACCGACCCCATAGTGCCCTACTGCATCGCCAAAGGTTTTCTCATTGTGATCAGTAATCCCTGCCTCTGAGGCGACATCAATAAGACCGACTAAACCAAGAGTTGAGTTAATCCAAAAACGGTTAAAGTGATCAAGTGCCTTACCTCCATTACCCATGATTAGGTTGTTAATCATGCTAGCAGGCTCATCCAAGTTACTTAAAAAGTTACTAATCCCGCTACGGATCGGAGTAGGAACATAATTGACATAAGCGAGAGAGACCGGACGAACGAAATAAGGGTCTAAGTAGTCATAGTTAAGCGCCCACATAGAGCGGTTAAAACTCTCAAACGGATCATTTACTTGCGGTTCATTGAATGCAGAATCGTCTTCAGGCGCTGACGCACACCCGCCTAGCCCAAGGACTAGAAACAACATCCATATCTGCGGTTTGATTGTTCTCATTATTATTTTATCCATAAAAAAGGCCGGTATTACTACCGGCCTTCGCGTATCCATAATCAATACTTATTCGAATTGACTATCAATTACAACTTCAACTGGTTCACCCATTCTAACCACTTCGCTCTCACCAAACCAGTCCCCTTGTTTAGTAGCGACGTTGCCGTCACTATCTAGACGAACGCGCACCATTAAGGCCTCGAGTGAAGAAAGTTTTCTCTGTTCAATCATGCTGTTACCATCATCTAGTACCACCGTGCGTGGGAACGAGCCTAGTGGGTATCTTGCAGCGGCAACTGGCATTGGTGAGCCGTCTGCAGTATGCACGGTCACGATCAGCGCCGAATTTGGGTCGGCGCTCACATTGTCTGCAATAGAGATAGTCACAGCGACAGACTTACCTGTACCAATTTTCTGGCCCATCTGTTTCTGCGCATTTTCGATACTACGAGACAACATTTCATAGCGGCTATCTTGTGGACCGATCATCTGTTGCATCGCACGCCAATATCGAACTGCCGCAGGATAATCCTTACGTTCATACGAATCAAATGCCAAAAGTGAGAACACGCGTAAATCAACATAATCCTGCTGAACCAACTGCCCCAGTAGGCGGCGCGCTTTATCTTGGTCAGTATCATCTTGAGATAACATCAATGCCTGCGCGTAACCAAGCATCACGTCCGGGTTATCCGTTTCTAGGTTATACGCTTTTTTCATTGCCCCCACAGCAGTAGCAACATCACGATTAGCGAGTGCAATGCGCCCTAGTAGCAGCCAACCGGTTGAATCATCAGGTTGGTAGTGAAGACGAGTACGCAGAGCCAATGTGAGATCTTGCATTTCGTCATCGCTAAGTGTCGCACCTTCAGGAGCCATTAATTTTTTTGATAGAGCAGGTAAGTTAGCACTAACTTCTTGCCACCTCATTACGTCTTCAGATGCACCGAACTTGAAGTAGAGACCGTAAGACATTCCGATAACCAATAACGCTGAGGGTACAACCACCGCCCAAGACGATACCTTACTCTCTTGTTTTACAGATTCGCTGTCAGGGATATCATCTAGCAGAGACTGTTTCAGGTCTTCGATTAGCTCTTGTTGGTTTTCAACTAAACCTTCGTCTGTCTCCTCCTCTAACTCTTCCAGGCGATCTTTGTAAAACGCTTTGTTGAGTTCATCACGAAGCTCGTCGTCAATGTTCGACTTCTTGTTGATAAAAGGTAGAGCAATCAACAACACGCTGACCACCACTAGAATGACAGAAGCTATCCAAAATAGTGTCATTACTGCTTATCTCCATCATTCTTTTCATCATTCTGTTCATCAAGTAGCGCTTTTAAACGCGCCTCTTTTTCCTCATCCCACTGCTGCCCCTTTTCAACAGTAGCGGCTTTATTTTTACGACTACGAACGAAGATAAAGCCAAAGCCAAATAGCACTACCGCAATAGGGCCAAGCCAAAGAATAGACGTAGCAACCGTAAGCGGAGGATTGTAAGTGACGAAGTTGCCATAGCGAGCGATCATGTAATCGATGATCTCTTGCTTCGATTTGCCTGCTTTGGTCATCTCGTACACTTTTTCACGCAGATCAACCGCCAGCTCAGCGTTGGAGTCTGCAATGGTGTTGTTCTGACACTTGGGGCAACGCAAAGTGTTGCCAAGCTCTTTGAACTGAAGCTCTTGCTCTAGAGTATCAAACTCATGTATCTCGATAGCAGCATATGTCACTGAGGCAAAGCAAACACTCGCTAATAAAGCAGCAATCCACTTTTTCATGATTTGGCCTCCGCTAGCATCGCGTCATACATCGGCTTTAACTTTTCGTTCCAGTTACGATCATTGACATCGCCAACGTGGCGATAGCGAATGATGCCCTCCGCATCAATCAGAAACGTCTCTGGCGCGCCATAGACGCCCAAGTCAAGCCCAAGCATGCCGTTGCCGTCAAACAGACTAATAAGGTAAGGGTTACCTAAGTCAGTTAGCCAACCTACCGCTTTGGCGCGATCATCTTTATAGTTTAAGCCAATAATCTTTACACCCTGAGCTGCTAGCTCATTTAAGTATTGATGCTCGGCGTAACAAGTTGGGCACCAGGTCGCCCATACGTTGAGTAGCAGTGGCTCACCCTTAAAAATGGCTTGATCGTACAGTTTACCGGGCTCTGCCAGATCTTCTAGACGAAACTCTGGTACGTGTTTTCCAACCAGTACAGACTCAAGCTTAGTCGGATCATCTCCGTGCTGGTTTTTAATGAGTTGAGTCGCAAAGACAGCGACCAAGCCTAAGAAAACCACTAAAGGAATAAACAGAAACTTCTTAGTCATTATGCCTCCTGCTTGTTCGGGTTCTTTCTGAAGCGGTAACGTCTATCACTAATTGCGATCGCTCCTCCCAATGCCATTAATAAAGAACCTGCCCAAATCCAGCGAACAAATGGCTTATGATAAATACGAACCGCCCAAGACTTGTTGTCATCCAAGCGTTCACCCATCGCGATGTACAAATCTCGTGTAATGCCACGATCAATTGCTGCTTCCGTCATCATAGACCGAGCTGTGGTGTAGAAACGCTTTTCAGCATGCAAGGTATTGATGTATTTGCCATCTCGCGTGATCTTAAAATCGGCAATATAACCATCATAGTTAGGACCATCTTTGTCGCGTAGACCTTGGAAATGGAAATCGTAACCTTGAATCTGGATATGTTCACCCGGAGCAAGGCGCACATCACGTTCAATACTGTAGTTCTGAACCATAGCGATACCAATCACACTCACTGCCAAGCCAAGGTGACCTAGCATCATCGCCCAGTGGCTACGTTGCAGTTTTTTCACCCCTTCCATAAATGGATGACGGTGAGTCGCTCGTTGATAAAGTTCAAATCCGTGTAGGCATATGATCCACAACGACATCACCCAGCCTAAGTAAGCCATAAATAGGAAATGCTCAGAGAACAAGCTGACGAATACACCCGCTAGGACCAAAGACACCACGCCTGAAATCAGCATTGGCTTCTTAAGGCTTGATAAGTTATCGCGTTTCCAGCGGATCAGTGGACCGATGCCGAGTAGGAAAGCGAACGGAATCATCAGCCAAGCAAACAGCATATCGAAGAATGGCGCACCGATAGAGACAGATCCCAAGCCAATTTGCTTATGCACTAGTGGCAACAGAGTACCCACCAGAACAACCACAAGCGCAGCAATCAAAAGCACATTGTTCGCCAACAACGCATTCTCACGAGAAACCAAATCGAAGTTTCCGCGTACGCGGACTGATGCACCTTTTAGTGCAAACAGCAGTAGCGACCCACCAATCACGAACACCAAGAAGCCAAGAATAAACATGCCGCGCGATGGGTCTGACGCGAAGGCGTGTACTGAAACCAAAATACCCGAACGTACCAGGAAGGTACCCAGCAAGCTTAGTGAAAAAGCAGAGATCGCCAATAACACTGTCCACGCTTTAAAAGTGCCGCGCTTCTCTGTCACTGCCAGTGAGTGCATGAGCGCCGTACCCGCCAACCAAGGCATAAATGACGCGTTTTCTACTGGATCCCAGAACCACCAGCCACCCCAGCCAAGTTCGTAGTATGCCCACCATGAACCTAGCGCGATACCTAGCGTTAGGAATAGCCACGCAGCAGTCGTCCACGGTCGAGACCAACGCGCCCACGCGGTATCAAGACGACCTGTCATCAGAGATGCAATAGCAAAAGAGAAAGCAACCGAGAATCCTACATAGCCCATGTACAACATAGGTGGGTGAATGATTAAGCCCGGGTCTTGCAGGAGTGGGTTTAAGTCGCGACCATCAACTGGGAAGAAAGGCAATGTACGCAAGAACGGGTTTGACGTTAGGATGATAAACAGAAGGAAACCCACTGTGATCATACCCATCACGGCCAATACACGCGCCACTGACTCTTGAGGCATGCCACGGCTAAAGCTCGCAACCGCAACTGTCCATCCAGCCTGAATCAAAACCCACAGTAGTAGAGAGCCCTCATGCGCGCCCCATACCGCTGTCAGGCGATAATACCAAGGCAGTTGGCTGTTGGAGTTATTTGCAACGTAGTTAAGCGTAAAGTCGTTGGTGTAAAACGCCCATAGCAAGATAATGAATGAAATAAATAATAGTAAAAACATGCCCCACGACAGTGGTCGAGCACTGTTCATGAGTAATGTATTGTTTCTGGATGCACCCACCAGAGGCAGAACACTTAGCAGTACTGCTAATGCCAAAGAGATGATCAGTGCAAAATGACCGATTTCAGCAATCATTGACCGCTTCCTTGTTTTTGTTGTTCTGTATACTGTAGCGGCTCATGAGTCTTCTTCATTGCTTCAGCAATTTCCGGTGGCATGTACTCTTCATCATGTTTCGCTAATACTTCAAAAGCCTCAATTGTCGTGGCATCTTTCAATACGCCTTGAGCCACAATACCCTGCCCTTCACGGAATAGGTCCGGAAGAATGCCATCATAGACAATAGTGACTTTCGGACCGATATCATGCAGATCGAATGATACACGCAGAGATTCAGGATCACGCTTAACCGAACCAACAACTACCATCCCACCAATACGCAAACGCTGACCAACCTCTGGCTTAGTACCGTCAGGCTTACCATTAACCAGCTCTGTTGGGGTGTAGAACAGGTCCATATTTTGGTTTAGCGCATAGAGCATTAAGCCAATCGTAGAGGTCATACCAATAAAGATCGCGAGAACAATACCGAGTCTCTTTTTACGTCTTGGATTCATAGCGTGTTCTCCAAATTTTTTGCGGCATCAATTCGTGCCTGTCTATCAACTTTTGCTTGTACTTCATTAAGTAGAGCGCGACCACGTTTTACACTCACAATCAGTAAGATCAGCATTGCACCAAACGTAATGCCAAACGCTGCCCAAACGTACCCTGCGTAACCGCCCATGGCGAAGAAATCACTCAAAGATTCAAAATGCATAGTTAACTCCCTCGCTGAGATTTACTGGCGGCTAACTGAATAACCCAAGGACGATGACTCTCTTTGCTAATGATTTCATTACGGAAACGGATCATGGTTAACGAACCAAAAAAGAAAGCAAAGCCAAAAATATTCAGCAATAGTGGCCACAGCATGTCGCTTGAAATTGATGGTTTTTCGAACTTGGTAATCGTTGCCCCTTGATGAAGGGTGTTCCACCATTCAACAGAGAAGTGAATGATAGGAAGATTAACCACACCAACAATAGCTAAAATACCGGCCGCTTTCGCGGCGGTTTTCTGATCATCAAATGCGTGATAAAGCGCAATTACACCAAGGTAGAGGAATAGAAGAATCAGCTCAGAAGTTAAGCGCGCATCCCAAACCCACCACGTGCCCCACATAGGTTTACCCCAAATAGCGCCTGTCACAAGAGCGATAAAGGTGTAAACCGCGCCAATAGGAGCCATTGCAGCCGCCGCCATATTCGACAGACGAAGTTGCCAAACAATCCCGATGAATGCAGCAATCGCCATCGACATATACACGCCCATTGACCAAATCGCTGAAGGGACATGAATATAGATAATTCTAAAGCTATCGCCTTGTTGGTAATCAGAAGGCGCGAAAGCTAATCCCCACACTGTACCGGCGCTTAAACATGCCAGTGCCAATATGGAAAACCAGGGCAGCAGCTTACCGCAAAGCTGATAAGCTGTTTCGGGCTTGGCATAAGGATGGAGCCATTTCCACATCTTTGTTCTCACTCTTACTTCTAGTTTTGTTTA
>NZ_JATABG010000164.1:0-7455 GCF_036533755.1 Vibrio sp. M260118
GGTGAGAATATGGGGCTTTTTTCTAATCTCGAGAAAAGGGTAAGTAAACAGGCTACTACTTAGTACAGGTGCAGAATGAAGGTGATTGAGTAGCGTCATCAATATATGAAGATTGCTGAATCTCGGCTGTGTTTTTTTGCGAGTAAGTTGTTGTGAATATTCATCAATAAATGCAAACCGTGAACTGCGAACGTGACCAATACTAGTGAACAACATCAATTGTCTTCTAAATAATACCCGTTCTGGTATGTTTAGAGCAGAGGCCAAAGCGACGTTGTAGTTATATGAGGATTTGATGGCAACCATTTCAGATGTGTCCCGAATAGCGGGGGTGTCTAAAGCGACTGTATCACGTGTAATTAATGGTACAGGGCAAGTGAAAGAAAGCACGCGCCTTTTGATTGAATCCGTTATGAAGGACCTAAACTACAAGCCGAGTTCAGTGGCGCAAGCGCTAGCGACTAAGAGTGGCAATAGTATTGGCCTTGTTTTATCTGATTTTACTGGCAGTTACTTTGGGCTGTTGCTGAAGCAGGCGTCAATCAGTGCGGATAGTATGGGCAAGCAGTTACTTATTGCGGATGGACATAATCATGCAGAGAGTGAACTCCAGGCGGTCCATTCATTGGTAGAGAAGAGGTGTGATGTTGTTGTTTTATATAGCCGAATGCTATCTGAGCAGCAGCTTATTGCACTAAATCAGTCTATTGACGTTCCTTTGGTTAATGTTGGCCGTCGCTTACCCGAAGAGGCGGGTTTTTCTGTCAGTTTTGATCAACAACATGCGGTGAAAATGGCGGTTGAACATCTGGTTTCATTAGGGCACCGAGCGATTACCTATGTCGGTCCACCACCTAATACCCCAACTTCGGTATCGCGACTCGAAGGTTTCCATTCGACAGTTAAAACACACTCAAAAAAACGTCTATCTACTCATCACCTTGATTGCAATTTTGGTTTTATTGAAGGTTATACGGCGGGGAAAGAGCTTCTGAGTGGCTCTAGTCTACCGCAAGCGCTTGTTACGGCATCAGATGATATTGCAGTTGGTTGTATTAAGGCATTTTCAGAGCAAGGGATAAACGTTCCTGGCGATGTATCGATTGTAAGTATCGATAATGACCCTTTTAGTGCATTTGTCATTCCTTCACTCACCACCGTTGATTTGCCAATTCAGGCAATTACACAGCGAGCAATGGAGGTTGCTCAGCAGTTGGTTCAAGGACAGTCAATCCCTTCGGCTGAAGTTATTCAAGGAAGTTTAGTTTCTCGTTCTTCCGCCAAGCCCATCAATTAATAACCTTGTTTTGGTGCTCTCTTCGGGTAGAGCACCGCGTCGCTCATGTTTGTGATCTTAATAGGTGAGTTCGCTCCTATTCATGCCTAAAAAGTAGACATGCGCTGCATATTTTGTATTCAATGCTCTTATTCAATCTCTCTTACGGTATAAATGTAACCGGTTACTGAAACCGGTTACATTTTTCCGGGAATAAGTTAAAGGAGAGACAGGATGAAGATTTTTTTATGCTGCGCGGCTGGTATGTCAACCAGCATGCTAGTCAGCAAAATGGAACATGCAGCGCAAGAAAAAGGTATCGAGTGTGAGATCTCTGCTCATTCGATTGCTGAATTTGAAGATTGCTTGAAATGGAGCGATGTATGCTTAGTCGCACCACAAGTTCGTTTTAAATTTGAAGAATTTCGTAGCATCGCTCACGAACAAGGTAAGGCTTGTGGGCTTATAGACATGATGAACTATGGAATGTTGAATGGTGATGCGGTACTTGATCAAGCCGTCGCGCTTTTCAATACAAACAGAATAACAACGGAGAGTTAGGCTATGGCTTTTTTCGACAGGGTATTGAGTTTTGTAGAAAATGTGGTCGCCCCGGTAGCCGGAAAAATATCGGCTCAGCGACACGTTAATGCGATTAAGGATGGTTTCGTATCGACAATGCCATTTTTGATTGTGGGTTCTTTGCTATTGGTTTTAGCTTTTCCCCCGTCAGAAGGGAATTTTTTCTTTGACGGTTGGCATGGATTGATTGCTGCAATTGGTAAAGACAACATCATGGCACCATTTCAATTGAGTATGGGTATTTTTGCACTATACGCCTCTTTTGGTATCGCATTCAGTTTAGCAGAAGCGTATAAGCTACGTGCAATGAACACGGGTATGTTATCTATGTTTGCCTTCTTGCTCGCTGCTGCTCCTATGGTAAATGTAGAAATAGGTGGTGTGTTGCCCGGGGCTTTCTTAGGCGGAACAGGCGCTTTCACTGCGATTTTATGTGGATTGTTAGTTCCCGAGATGCAAAGACTGCTGATCAAATATAACATCCGAATTAAGATGCCTGATGCTGTACCACCAAAGATCTCCGCATCTTTTGATCTGCTTATTCCGATCGTGTTCATCTCAGTGATTATCATGTCGATCAATGTATATCTTGGTCAGCATGATCTGAAAATCCCGACTGCGATTATGCAGCTTTTCCAACCGCTCGTTATGGCATCTGACAGCTATATCGCCTGTTTAATTGCTGTACTTATCGTACAGGTTTTGTGGTTCAGTGGTATTCATGGTGGTTCCGTTGTTGGTGGCATTATCGGTCCTATGTTATTGATTAACTTAGGTCTCAACCAAGATGCATTAGCTGCGGGTGAACCGCTTCCGGCTATTTTTATCAACCCCGTGATGGACTTCTTTATTTTTGTTGGAGGAGCAGGCGGTACTTGGGGATTGGTCTTAATGATGATGCGCTCTAAAGCGACTCAGCTAAAAACCATCGGCAAGATGTCCATTGTTCCAGGCACCTTCAATATCAATGAACCCGTGATTTTCGGTACACCAATCGTTATGAACTCTATCTATTTCATACCTTGGTTGCTCGCTCCAACGATCAATACTTCTATTGTTTGGTTAGCGTTTAAAACGGGGTTTGTTGCCAAGATCATCGCCATTCCGCCTTGGACTATGCCAGCGCCGATTGGGGCAATCATCGCAACCAATTCAGGAACCGCAGCTTTGGTCGTGTTAAGTAGTGTGGTTGTGAGTGCGCTAGTGTTCTATCCATTCTTGAAGATTCATGAAAGGCAGTTGTTAAAAGAAGAGCAAGCTGCAAATGCAACATCACCAAAAGCGGCTGGTTCGGCAGGTATTGAAGGAGAGTTAGCGTAATGAGTTCAGAAATAACTACTGTTGAAGACATTACCGAAGAGTTTTTGATGCTACTACTGTGTCAGGTAGGGGAGGCGCGATCTGCCTGCATGCAAGCGATGTCCTACGCTCGTCAGGAGCAGTTTGATAAAGCACAAGCGTGTTTATCTGTAGCAGATGAAGCTTTGGTCAATGTGCATAAGTCGCAAACATCCTTGATCGGTTTTGATGAAGGAGCGGGCAAAGTGCCGATGACTTTGATCCTCACACACATCCAAGATCATATTATGACCACCATGCTATGCCGTGATCTTGCCGATGAAGTCATGGTTATTCACAAGAAACTAGAGAAGGTGATGCAAAATGAAAAAGCGTATATTTGATTATACCTTGGCCGACTTTCGTGGGGCGTCGCGTCAACAAATCGTTGAGAGTATTCGAAACTCTGAGGGTAGAACGTTAATGGTGGAGAATGTCGTTGCTATAACTCCACCGCTAGATGTGGTCTCTGGTGCAGAAATTGCCGCTGCATTCGGTGCGGATATGATCACGCTAAACTGCCTTGATGTGATGAATCCAGTGATTAAGCTTCTGACGGAAGACCCTGATGAATCAATGACGGTTGCTGATATTAAAGCAGCAACGGGGCGTTTAATCGGTTGTAATCTTGAACCTATTCCGGCAGATGTTAAGCATGTTGATATTGGCCGTACCGTCACGAAAGAGACAGTACAAAAAGCAGTGGAATTGGGTTTAGATTACGTCATGTTAACCGGAAATCCGGGTAACCGTGTGACTCAAGAGACGATTCTTGAAGCGATTTCTCTAGTGCGAAGTGTTTCTTCAGAGCTGATTGTTGTTGCTGGTAAAATGCACGCAGGCGGGGTTGGCAATGACTATAATTTGGCCATTATCCCTGAATTCGCCAAAGCGGGAGCGGATATTATGATGTTCCCTGCGCCTTATACCACTCCAGGTGTGGATGCTGGTTTAGCTCATCAGATGATGGCTGAGGTGCATAAAACTAACATGCTCGGCATGCTTGCAATCGGTACATCGCAGGAAGGTGCTGATGAATCCTATATTGAGCAGGTGGCAATGGCGGCGAAAGCTGCAGGCGCTGATATCGTTCATATCGGGGATGGTGGCTATAGTGGAATTGCACCACCAGAGAATATTATGAAGCTCGGTATTACTCTGCGTGGTCGACGTCACCAATATAAACGTATGGCCAATCGGCGCTAGCGTTTACCTAGTTATGTTAAAATTTCTTTTTGTGGAGGGGCTAAGCTCCGTCGAAAGATAAAAACAGATTCTATATGTTGTTCACTCATGTTCAACTGGATTGGTTTTTATGCCTCCATGTAAAGAAACAAGCCAGCTTGGTCCCCCTAGGCTGGCTTTTCTGTCTATTGGCAGAGGTCGGCGATTAATGACTCTCTAAATACGCTTTAGAAGAAATATCCGTCCAAGCTCGTACTTTTGCTAAGTACTGTTTTTGTGATTCAATGATCTCTTTGGCAAGCGCATCGTTGTTGGCTTGTTGTTCAAGCAGTTCAGCCGTAGCGGTTTGCATCGCTTTGAGTACTTGTGGCGGAAAATCTCTCACTTTGATATCTGGATACTCGGCGCTCATGGTTGCCCAGCTATTGGCGTTAGCATCAACAGCTTGAGTGTACATATCAAATGCAGATACTCGGAATGCGGTCTCTAAAATTGCTTGCAGATCTTTTGGTAAAGAGTCCCACTTCTTCTTATTAACTAGGAACTGAGTTTCTGAACCTGGCTCATGCCAAGCAGTGTAGTAGTACGGGGCTATTTTTTGAAAGCCCATCCGCAGGTCAAACGCTGGCCCCACCCACTCTAGAGCGTCAATGGTGCCGCGTTCTAATGAGGTATATAACTCACCAGGGGCGATATTCGTTGGTGCAGCGCCTACTTTTGCCATGACTTCGCCTGCAAATCCAGGGATGCGAATCTTAAGCCCTTTAAGATCTTCTACGGAGTTAATCTCTTTTTTAAACCAGCCACCCATTTGGATATCTGAGTTGCCGCCCGGGAAGGAGAGGAGGTTGTGTGGAGCATAGACTTTTTCCATTAACTCCATACCGCCGCCACGATAGAACCAGGCATACTGCTCTGTGGAGATCATGCCAAATGGCATAGAAGAGAAGTATAAAGTGTTAGGCACTTTGCCTTTCCAATAATAAGAGCTTGAGTGGCCGAGATCGTACTGACCAGATTTGACCATATCAAAGATGCCTAAGGGCGCTTTGTGTTTGTTGGCAGAGTCGATACGGATTTGGAGACGGCCGTTGGACATCTCTTCGGCTAGCTTGGCCATATTTTTGGTCGCATCGCCAAGGATGGGCGTGTTTGGCCCCCAGGTTTCGGCAAGCTTTAAACGATAGATTTTATCCGCAGATTGAGCAGAGAAAGAGCCAAGAGCGAAGGAGAGTGTAAGTGCAGCTGCGAGTATCGAGCGCAGTTTTTGTTTTGATGGCAACATAGTGATGATACTTCCTTGTTGTTGTGTTTATATTTTTCCCCTAGCTTTTCTCTTGTTGATTTTTTCGTCAATCTTCTTTGTCGTGAGTAAATATGCGTATTGCAGGTTTTATGTCTAAATAAAGAAATATTGATAGATGTAAATACCAGTTAGTAACAGAAAGCTATATTGATCTAGTTATGCGTTATTAATTAACAGAAGATAGTCTGGAAGGTAAAAGTGCTGCGTGGGTCACGCAGCACAGAGAGTAGCGGTACAACCTATCGATCTTTTAGAGATTGATGCCATGAGCCTTGAGGTAACCTTCCGCTTGAGTAGGGCCCATATATCTCACTAACGTTTTGAGCGGCACATCTCTGAGATCAACCATGATCAATCCATCGAGAGCATTGTTAAATGCGGGATCGACGTTAAAGGAGACCAGTTTTCCATTCAGTCCAAGGTATTGTCTTAGTAACACAGGAACGCCTTTGCCTTCATCGATTCTGGCTATGACTCGTGAGAGTAATTGAAGATCGGCAAGGGCGGTTAACATGCTTGCATTCCAACTCTGCGGAGGGCTTGGGAGAGGATTGGAAGGCGTGACAAACCCTGCTTTCTCGGCATCATAGTGATGGAGCGTCATGGTTTGGGCTAATAGCTGTCTGGTTTGATCGCTATAGTCATTACTAATGCTGACGGGTCCAAACAAGTGTGTGTATTGTGGGTTTTTATCAACATAAGCGGCAATACCTTTCCAAAGCAGTAATAGAGGCGCCATGCTTTTCTGATACTTCTCATCAATCACTGAGCGTCCCATCTCTATCGCTTTACCCATACTGGCGACAAACCTTTGGTCAAAGTTAAACAGCGTGCGTGAGTATAACCCCTTGATACCGTGCTCAGCGACGAGCTGATCTACCAACCCAAGGCGGTAAGCGCCCACTAAGCAGCGATTGTCTTTGTCCCATATAAATAGGTGGAGATAGTCACGGTCGAACCCATCCAGATCGATAGCGAGCCCAGTGCCTTCGCCAACTTGGCGGAAGTTATGTTCTCTTAGTCTGCCAATTTCGTGCATGAGTGATGGAATATGTTCCGCCGTCGTGCAGTAAACATTAAATTCCGCACTAGAAAGCATCAGGTGATCGTCGGGCAGGGCATGAAGATCTGCTTCTAGATCATGAATTGGTAGTGGATCCGCGATCGGTAATGCAGGGGAGACAAGCGATGGCTGTTGCGGATCTGTGAGGCTACTGTTTTGCAGCAGATAGGTGTTCAGTCTTAGGTAGTTGACGATTTGCGTGTCCGTCAGTCCATTCACCTCTTTGTATCTGATTGCCGAACCGATAGAGATATGAATTTTTTGGTTTGATTTATTGAGCAGTTCGCGGCCAAGCATCAAAGTACGTAGTAGAGGGTGCACCTTTCCTGCGAGATAGAATCTTTGCGAGTTTTGACCATCAATAAAGACAGGGATAGTTGTTGCTCGCGATTTGCGAATCAGGCTACTGACAGAACGACTCCACTCTTTATCTTCGAGTCGCTGCGCTTTTCTATCGACTAACTGAGAGACTTCTCCCGCTGGAAATAGTAGTAGCAGCCCACCTGCACTCAGGTGCTGATGCGCTTGTCTCAAGGCTTTTAGGTTGGCTTTATGCGCATTCTGTCCTTCGAACACATCCACACCAATGAAAAGCTCATCGAGTTCAGGGACGGTTTTTAGGTACTGATTAGCGAGAATCTGGACGTCACTTCTGATCTGTAGCAGAAGCTCTGCGAGGATGACTCCCTCGACACACCCTAGTGG
>NZ_JATABG010000165.1:0-7451 GCF_036533755.1 Vibrio sp. M260118
TAGTTTATCGTGATAGATCTGACTGACCTCAATCAAGGGGTTTGGCAGTGGAAACCCGAGTTGCTTGCGGCATGCGAGATCGAGGATCTTTTTGTCATAGCGAATGTGGTAGCCGACAAGTGGGCGATTGCCGATAAACTCAAGCAATTTGATTAACGCCTGCTTTTCATCAATCCCATCAACCAGATCTTGATGGCGAATTCGATGGATTTTAATTGAGCCAGAATCGAGAGATTGTGGCGCTCTGAGGCGTACTTCAAATGGTTTGCTGGTAATGATTCGGTTGTCGATGATCTTAGTTGCAGCAATGGTGACCAACTCGGCACGGTTGGGGTCTAAGCTGGTGGTTTCGCAATCTAGCGAGACATATTCACCCTTCTGCACAGAGGCGAACAGGGGCTGATAAGGTGAGCCCTTGAGTTTGTAAAACCAATACTTGCGCTGCAACCAGTTCATACTGCGAACCTCTAGTCTCTTATCTGATAATGATAGCCCAAGAACTGCTTAAATTTTTTCACTACATGTAGGCTGTGGCGCAGCAAATCGCGTTCGGTGCGTTCTATCTGTTTTAGATCGATACGGTTGTGGCTATGTTGGTTGGTGAGCTGCTGATTCAAACGTAATTTGAACAGTAACTTCAGTGCTTCGCTTAGGTTGTCTGCGGTGTCGGGTTCAAGGATACGCTTAGCTCGTAGGGCCTCGACGCGCTCAAAGGTATTTTTCTCTTCGATAGCGTATTCAAGGGCGAGGGTGCGAATACCGTGGACAATCGGGAAGATGCCACCACTCTTTACATCGACGCCCTGTTTGTCCTTTTTCACATTGCCAAACAGGGTTAAAGGCAATGAGAACTGTAGTGCAGGACGGCAGAAGTCCTGCAGCGCCAACATGTTACCGCGCATAGTCTGTTTTAAGTGCTCTGTAATCGGTTCAAGCAGTGATTTGTTGCCCGCTACCGCATGAGCATCAGTGAAAATGGCTAAGTCCATCACTTGCTCAGCTGAAGTTGGCTTAGACCATTGGCTGATGGTCTGCTTCCATTCAGTTTGCGTTTTAACCCATTTAGGGTTGTTGACCATAACGTTACCTGGGCAGAGTGGATAACCGAGCTGCTGCAGTGTATGAGTCAACTGAGCCATTACGGTTTCACATTGGTGCCAATGGAGGCCATCTTTTATCACCAATGCGTTGTCTTGGTCGGTCTTAAGAATTTGCTCCCCACGCCCTTCAGAGCCTAAAACGATCAAACAACAGTGGTCGTGAAGGGCAGGAGGAACAATCAGTTCAAACGCTTTTTCAATAATCTGTTCATTGACCGCGGAGATCAGCTCCATAATAAAACGTGTGCGAATACCGTTGTTGAGCAAGCTCTCGACTAAGTTTCGCTGTCTGTTTGAAGCGAGGGCGAGCTCTTCAATGCTAGTTGAACGCGCGATGCTTAGGGTCAATACATGGGAGTGGGTAGAGAAGGCACTGAGTATCTGCGTCATATCGAGCATGCCCACCGCATCTTTGCCGTCAGCAACCATCACTCGTTTCATACGGTTGCGCGTCATCTTGATCATGGCATTAAACAGAAACTCACCATCTTCAACATGAACAACCGGGAAGGTCGCAATTCTGCCCACTGGGGTGTCGAGAGGATGGCCTTCAAGCATTACCGCGTGGAGCATGTTGGTCCGCGTAATAATGCCATAAGGGAGTGCATGGTCATCTTCAGTGAGACGTACATCGTTGTCATTTAAACGCACCAGTGCAGAGTCGATACCATTTTGCTTAAGGGTTTGAGTCACTTCATTCAATGGCTGCTCAGGAGATAACACCATAGGTGGGTGGTAAATGCTTTTATCGACTTTAGTTAAAATAAACTCAGCTAGGTTTTGCTGCTGTTGCGCGGCTTCAATTAATTCTTGTCTGCGCGCTAAGTTGTTATCAAAGTAAGCAGCAAATTGGCCATTTTCGTTGTATAGCTCAATGAAGATGTCTTTTGGTAGTAGGTAGGAAAGGGTATCTTCGAGTGCGATATAGCGGTGCTTCACTGAGCCTTCAAACAGAGCGCGAACGTCAAACAGGTCGTCATTGGCGTAGTGAGCAAATATCTCTTTATCATCTTCCGAGCGCTCCTCTACCGCTCCTTTGATTAAAATGTGGAGGTGTTTGCTCTCGGCTCCAGACTGAAGCAGCGTCTCTCTGGCGCGAAAGTAGGCGACATCTAATGCACTGCGCAGCCTATTCTGTTGCTGGGCATCTAAGCGATCAAATGGCGGGGAGTGCATGTTAAATTTATCTGGCATTGCGAACCCTAACTCATAGCAACTCTATATCCTAAGTGTGCAGGATCGTCACGATTGTTCCAGACGACTTTGGTCGAATCTATTAATGAAACGAGTCCGGCGACTTCGTTGCTAATGACGATAATTGTGAGAATAGGGAAACGCACTTGTGACGATTATTCCCTTTTTATTCTTAGTAAAGCAAACGATAATATCGCCCGTTTGTTCCATTTCACTTTGCATTCGAGGTTGCGATGCTCACCCCATCTCCTTACGGTTGGATCTCCCAATATTTTGTCGGCTTCTTTTTCGCTTATGGTGTCTATCTACCATTTTGGGCGTTGTGGTTTGAATCACAGGGCGTGTCAGCCACTGATATTGGTCTATTGGTTGGTATCGGCTTTGCCACCCGTTGTGTTGCTAACCTAGTACTGACCCCACGCCTACACAAAGTAGAGCAGTTGATGCCAGCACTAAGATGGTTGAGTTTTGCTGCACTGTTATTTGTTGGCTTCCATTTCTTTACTGGTGGTAGTTTCTGGCTAATGGCATTAGCCACTATTTTGTTTAATTTGTGCTGCGGGCCTGTTGTTCCTCTTTCGGACGCAATGGCTAACTACTACTCACGCTTGCAAATGCTTGATTACGGTCGCACTCGTCTATGGGGCTCAATTGCATTTATCGCAGGTTCAACCGTAGTGGGATTCTTGGTCGCTCAGTATGGCAGCGATATGATTCTTTATACTGCTTTGGCGGGTGTAGCGGTTGCCTTGCTGTTTTCTATGCGTCGCATTAACCCTATGCCAGTAACAACAGTAGATGAAGATGCAGTAAGACCTAAGCTGACGGAGTTACTGCGCGAACTTCCGGTCATTAAGTTCCTCATTTTAGTATCCTTGATTCAAGGTAGTCATGCTGCTTACTACAGTTTTAGTTCGATCTACTGGAAAGAGGCGGGTTACTCCGAGGACATTATCGGTTATCTGTGGAGCTTAGGTGTGGTTGCTGAGGTTGCGATCTTTGCCTTGAGTAAGCGCTTGTTCTCCGGTTGGACATTAAGAGCACTGTTCACAGTCGCGGCAATTGGCGTCATTGTTCGTTGGGGACTGACCGCTTCAACCACCGTTTTGGCTGCGCTAGTGGTTATTCAACTTCTACACAGTGTTACTTTCGCTATGGCGCACATCGCCGCGATTCAATACATACAACACTCAGAGCAGCGTAAAATGGTTGCGCTTCAGGCTCTATACAATGCTATCCCGCTCGGCGCATTTATCGCCTTAATGACAACCTTAAGTGGTTGGGGGTACGAGAATTGGGGAGCAAACGTGTTCTGGGCGATGGCTATTATGGGTGTTTTCGCTCTATTCATTAATGTTGATGTTAAATCTCAACCGGTTAGTGATGAGTCGAAAGCGGAGCCTAATGCACAGAATTAACCCGCACTGATTGAGTTGACTCAATATCCTTAGTTAAATGAAACCTCTCCTCTTTGTTATGAAAAATGGAGAGGTTTTGCTTTTTAAGGACTTTGAAAGCTAGTAATCAAAAGATAAGGATATCTGAATGCAGGGTTGGCTAGTCATCACCGTATCACTGATGTACCTCGGGCTACTGTTTGTTATCGCTTGGTACGGAGATAAAAAGCATAGTTGGTTAGCAAAGTGGCGACCGTGGGTGTATAGCCTGTCGATTGCGGTATATTGCACCTCGTGGACGTTTTACGGTACCGTGGGCCAGGCTAGCAACAACCCTTGGGCTTTCCTGCCGATCTATATTGCGCCTATTCTTGTTTTTGCGTTTGGTTGGCGCATTCTTGCGCGCTTAATCCTCACCGCAAAACGTGAACACATTACCTCGATCGCTGACTTTATCGCTGCCCGATATGGTAAATCGCAAGGGCTTGCAGTCACGGTCACTCTCATTGCTGTTGCGGGTATTCTTCCCTATATCGCCTTACAATTGCGTGGTATTACCATGGGATTAGAGATTATCTCGCCGCAGATCCCGCAAGCTTTTGAAGGTTCAGGCCTCGATGTCTCCTGGTTCGTGGTTGGCGCACTAGCAGTCTTTACCATGTTGTTCGGTACTCGCCATATTGATAATACTGAGCACCACCGTGGCATGATGATGGCTATCGCGTTTGAGTCGATTATCAAGTTAGTCGCGTTTCTCGCGGTTGGTTTGTTCATCCTATTTTTAGCCCTCAACAGACCAGACGTTGAATTGATTGAGGTCGCGCGCCAGACCTACCAATCTCCAAATCTTCCGACTCTGATTATTCACACCGTACTGACCATGCTGGCGATCGTCTGTTTACCGCGTCAGTTCCATACTATGGTGGTGGAAAATGAGCGTGCGCAAGACCTGCACACCGCTCGTTGGTTGTTCCCTCTCTATTTGATTTTAATGGGCATGTTTGTCTTACCTATCGCTTGGGTTGGGCAGTCGCTGTTGACGGATGCGAGCCCTGACACCTACGTTATTAGCCTGCCTATGGCTGTGGGTGCTGAAGATGTTGCCCTGCTGGCTTTCCTTGGTGGTACATCAGCAGCGAGTGGCATGGTGATTGTCTCGACCATTGCCTTGGCGATTATGGTTTCGAATGATTTAGTGATGCCGCTGTTGCTGCGTCGAATGCGACTATCGCAGCGAACCCATCGACATTTTTCTGGATTGCTGCTGATTATCCGCCGTGGCTTGATTTTACTCTTGCTGCTCGGTGCGTGGGGTTTTTATCAAGCTCTCGGCAATATCCATTCTCTCTCTGCGATTGGTTTCCTCTCTTTTGCAGCGATTACTCAGTTTGCTCCTGCACTCCTGGGCGGGATGTATTGGCGTCATGGTAATCGTAAAGGCGTTTACGTTGGTTTAGCGGTGGGCTTTACGCTGTGGCTGATTACCTTGATGAGCCAAACCGACATGCTAGCGGGTAGCGCGCAAAGTAACTTCTTATTGTGGATGATTACGCCGCCAGAGTGGTTGCAGTTGCTCGATGTGACCAATTCAGATTGGGGTATAGTGCTGAGTATTAGCCTCAACACTCTCTGTTACGTGGTGGTTTCGATGTTAACTCGAGCTAGCCTAAGTGAGCGCTTACAGTCCGCTTCATTTGTCGGTACGCCATTGCCTGAAAGTGAAAACATGAGCTTGTATCAAAGCCGTGTGACCGTGGGCGAGTTAGAGATGCTGGCTTCACGCTTTGTTGGCAGGCAGAGAGTGCGCAGTGCCTTTATGCAATACTGGCAGCAGCAACGTGAAACGCTTATGCCTAACCAACAAGCGCCCTCAACACTGATTAGGCATACCGAAAGGGTACTTGCCGGGGTATTTGGTGCATCGTCAGCGAAGTTAGTCCTCACTTCTGCTCTGCAAGGTAGAAACATGCAGCTTGAAGAGGTGGCAACCATTGTTGATGAGGCTTCGGAGCTGTATGACTTTAGTCGAGGGTTGCTGCAAGGGGCGATTGAACATATTGGTCAGGGGATCGCGGTCGTCGATAAGCAGTTGCGCTTGGTCGCATGGAATCAACGTTACTTAGAGCTATTTACCTTTCCGACGGGTTTGATTCAGGTTGGCAGGCCGATAGCGGATGTTATTAGGCACAACGCAGAGCAAGGCTTATGTGGCCCTGGCGATCCCGAAGAGCATGTACGCCGCCGAGTGTATCACCTAGAACAAGGGACTAGGCACACCTCTTCCCGAGTTCGGCCGGATGGGCGAGTGATTGAAGTACAAGGCAACCCAATGCCCGGTGGTGGTTTTGTTATGAGTTTTACTGATATCACCGTATTCCGCGATGCCGAGCAAGCACTGAAAGATGCCAATGAATCATTGGAAGAGCGAGTACAAGAGCGAACTCAAGAGCTCGAGCAGTTGAACAAGAAGTTGGTTTCAGCTACACAACGCTCAGAGCATGAGTCTCAATCAAAATCTCGCTTCTTAGCCGCGGTAAGCCATGATTTGATGCAGCCGCTAAATGCCGCACGTCTTTTTGCCTCTTCTTTGTCTGAAGTCGCGTCTGAACCAGAGACGAAGCAATTATCTCACCATATAGAAAGTGCCCTAGGTGCAGCAGAAGACCTGATTGGAGATCTGCTTGATATCTCTCGCTTAGAGTCGGGCAAACTGGAAACGAATGTTCATGGCTTTGCCGTTAATGATGTATTGGCTAACTTAAATGCCGAGTTTAGTGCGCTTGCCAAACAGCAGGGCGTGACTTTTTCGATGATACCGAGTCAACTGCTGGTCAAATCAGACCCGAAACTGCTGCGTCGCGTGGTTCAGAACTTCTTAACTAATGCCTTCCGCTATAGCCCTAAAGGAAAGGTGGTGCTAGGCGTAAGACGCGTTGGTGGTAAGGCGCGGATTGATGTCTGGGATAACGGCATGGGCATTGATGAAGATAAACAGCAGGAGATCTTTGAAGAGTTTAATCGTGGTACTCAGGTTCGCTCTGATCAAGGCTTAGGTCTAGGTCTAGCGATATCTAAGGGGATTGCTCATGTTCTTGGCCATCAAATTACTATGCGCTCATGGCCTGGAAAAGGCAGTGTATTCTCGATTACCCTTGCGCGCAGTGAAAAAGCGATAGAGCAAGTAAAAGCTGTACCGTCTGGCTCTGTTTCAGATCTCAGTCACTTAAAGGTGCTGTGTGTCGATAACGAAATGGAAATCCTTGTTGGGATGGATACCCTACTTGGACGTTGGGGATGCGATGTTCGCACGGCGACTGATTTGGTGACAAGTTTACAGAGTATAGATGAGGACTGGCGACCAGATGTGATCTTATCAGATTATCGTCTTGATCACGGTAGAACGGGCCTTGAAGTGCTGCAACAGTGTCGCTTAAGGCTAGGCGGTAGTTTTGAGGGGGTAATCATTAGTGCCGACCGAACCCAAGATATGATGGATGGTATTCAGTCAAACGGTTTCAGTTTTATCCCTAAACCAGTTAAGCCACTAAAACTACGTGCGATACTCAATCGTGTGTCGTAACTATCGTACCCCTATAAATTAGGGAGCTTTCGCTCTAATGCCGTTCACTTAAGGTGAGCGGCATTGTTTTTTCTAGGGTATCGGCTTGGTTTTTTCTTCACTACTCTAGGGAAGGATCTTTCCCGTCTTGGCTCTAATATTAAACTCTCGCTTATTGAGTAAAAGTTCTGAAGTTGCCTA
>NZ_JATABG010000166.1:0-7389 GCF_036533755.1 Vibrio sp. M260118
GGTCAGAAATGCGACGCGCTTGTTGCATGGAGTGCGTAACAATCACAATCGTATAGTTCTTTTTCAGCTCTTCCATCAGCTCTTCAATTTTGTGGGTCGCAATTGGGTCAAGTGCTGAAGTTGGTTCATCCATTAGAATTACATCCGGCTCCATCGCAATCGTGCGCGCAATACATAAACGCTGCTGCTGACCACCCGATAAACCAAATGCATGAGACTTCAAACGATCTTTCACTTCATCCCAAAGAGCCGCGCCACGCAACGATTGCTCAACAACCTGATCGATGTGTTTTTTGTCTTTAATCCCTTGAGCACGAAGACCGTACGCTACGTTCTCGTAAATGCTCATCGGAAATGGGTTTGGTTTTTGGAACACCATACCCACTTTAATGCGTAAATCCGCAACATCAATATTGCCGTAGATATCATCACCATCCATATCTAGACGACCAGTGATTTTAACCCCTTCAATTAGGTCATTCATGCGGTTCAAGCAACGCAGCAGAGTGGATTTACCGCAACCAGATGGGCCAATCAGCGCTGTCACTTGGCGCTCTGGCACCGGCAGATTGATTGATTTAAGCGCTTGGTTTTCACCGTAAAATAGATCTAGATTTTCAATATCAAATTTATTCATTTTCTTAATCTCTTCAATTCTTTAATTCGTGTCTAGCGATGCTGAGTAGGATTAATACGTCGCTTTATTAAAGCGGCTGGCAATCAATTTGGTTGCCATGTTGATCAACAAGACCACTACAATCAGCACTGTCGCCGTACCGTAAGCCTGATTCCACTCTTCAATTGTGAATAGCTCGGTGGTGAGCTTATATAGATGAACCGTCAGGGTTCGGCCCGAATCAAGCAGAGAGTCTGGAACTCGAGCTACCATACCCGCCGTTAAGAAAACAGGCGCTGATTCACCAATAACACGACCAATACTTAGAATGACCGAAGTTAAGATACCCGGCGTTGCACTTGGTAAAATTAGACGCCAGATTGTGTATATTTTCGAAGACCCTAATGCATAAGAACCTTCACGATAGGTTTGTGGTACTGCCATTAGCGCTTCTTCCGTAGTACGGATAATCACTGGCAAAATAAGGATACTTAGCGTTAAGGCACCCGATAAAATAGAGAAGCCCAAACCCAGTATCGCCACAAAGAAAGTCATACCAAAGAGACCAAAGATTATCGATGGAATACCTGCTAATGACTCAGTACAAAAACGAATAACCTTAACTAAACGACTACCCACTTTCGCGTATTCAGTTAAATAGATAGCCGTCATAATGCCCAAAGGCGCAGCCACAGCAATCGAAGCAATCACCATATAAATGGTTGAGACGATCATTGGGAAAATACCTTTCTCTTCCCCTGTCGCCGTGTAGTTATCAGTAATGAATGCCCAATCGACATGTTTAAGACCATTCGAAAGAATGTACCAAATAATCCAGAACAAGAAGCCGACCGTTAATGCCGCAGCAGCCCAAACAAATGCATTTAAGATATTGTCTTTGGTCTGACGTGCTTTTTTAAGCTTGGAAGTATCCATAGCAGAAGCCTTAGCTTGGTTAACTTGAGACATCATTGTTACCTCGCCTTCTCACGGTTTAGATAAAGCAGAACTGCGTTAAGAGACATAATAAATACCAGCAGAACCACACCCGTCGCGTACAGTGCATTAGCGTGAATACCACTTGCGTAAGACATCTCAATTGCGATGTTCGCGGTAAGTGTACGGGCAGAATCTAAAATACCTTGTGGCATTGCTGGAGCGTTACCCATTACCATGATGATTGCCATCGTTTCACCCAAAGCACGGCCGATACCTAAGATAACGCCTGTCATGATCCCGCTACGAGCAGCCGGAACCAACAGCTTAAAGATGGTAAAGATTTTTGACGCGCCGAGTGCCAAGGAACCCTCTTTATACGTTCTTGGAACTGCGCGGATAGAGGTTTCAGAAACGGTAATAACCGTAGGAAGAATCATCACCCCCAAAACAATGATACCCGCTAAGATAGTATTACCCGCTGGTACACTGAAAATGTCTTGGATTAGAGGAACAATGATCACCAAGCCGAAGAAACCGTAGACCACTGAAGGAATACCGGCTAGCAGCTCTACCGCAGGACGAATAATGTCAGCGACACGCTTTGGTGCGATTTCAGCAATAAAAATCGCCGTTAATACACCGACAGGTACACCAACAGCCACTGCACCTAAGGTTGAAACCACTGACGCTACGATCATGGTCGCAACACCATAAAGTGCCGGCGGTAACCAGTCTTGGCCAAGAACAATACCCGAGACACCCGTTTCCTGGAAGGCAGGGATACTCTCTTTAACAATGAAGTAAGCGATAACCGCTAAAGAAACAATACCGATAACCGCACTGGTTAGAAACAAGCCGTGAAAGATACGCTCTCTCCAATCTACGTTCTTACGCGCACGCAGACCTGACTTGCCAAATTGAGTCGCTTCAGTATTCATAAGCTTTTCACTATTTGCGATGGTCATATGAAAATCTCACAGTTCGAGCTGCAAAGCAGAGTCGAATTGGATTGAAAACGCTCAGCCCGAAAAGGTGGGCTGAGCAAATAATTAGGGTTACTAACTAAAATTAGTTAACTGAGATGTAACCTTTTTGGTCAACTAGCGCTTGAGCTTCAGGCGTTAGCATCCAGTCTAGGAATTTCTGAGTTTCAGTTGAAGGCTTACCTTCTTTGTAAAGAACAAGGAAAGGACGAGCTACTTTGTAAGAGCCGTTCTTAACATTGTCTACAGAAGCGGCTGTACCATCGATTGCTAGCGCGTTAACTGAGCTGTCAACTGTACCTAGAGAGATGTAGCCGATAGCGTAAGGGTTTGACGCAACCATAGTTTTTAGCGCACCGTTACCGTTAGCAACTTGAGCACGTTGTGAGATTGCAGAAACCTTCTTACCAGAAATTTTCTTCTTAAGTTTCATGATGTCTTCGAATGCGCCACGAGTACCAGAAGCTGTATCACGAGTGATAGCAACGATTGGTTTATCTGCACCACCAACGTCTTTCCAGTTTGTGATTTCACCTTTGTAGATAGCCGTTACTTGCTCACCAGTCAGACCAGACAACTTGTTTTTTGGGTTAACAACGACTGCAATACCATCACGTGCAATTACTTCTTCTTTCAATGAAGGCTCTTTTTCAGATGCTTTCAAGTTACGAGAAGACATACCTAAGTCAGCGCTGCCGTTTTTGGCCGCTTTAACACCTGCAGATGAACCTGGGCCTTGAACTTCGATAAACACATTATCATTTGTCTTCATGTATGTTTCAGAGAAAACTTCCATCAGTGGAGTTACGCTGCTAGAGCCTACAGCTGAAATCGTTTCTTTAGCAGAAACTGAAGTCACTGCCATTGCGCCTAGAAGTGCGATTGCACCGATTACTGTCTTTTTCATCACAATATCCTTAAGTGGCTTTATTGCCGTTGTGTTTCACTTGAACGATGCCCACTTTAGGACTCAAGTATGACAGTTGTGTTTCACTTCGTTGAAGGCTGTGTGACAGATTAAAAACCTTATATCCGCCCAATTAAATGCAAACTGTCACTCGAGGGATTTACAAAACCTCACACGATGTACAATTAACAAGCAAAACCTGTTTAACATTTAACCCAATGAAAAGCTTAGAAAATTTAGTTGCATAATGTGTGTTCAAATTTTCGATAAATCTCCCCATTTACCGCATTGATTTATACAAGAATGCAATTAGAATCAATCTCATTATAACTATAACAAACCAATCTAAATTTATTTGTAGAGGACTTTTAATGCGTCAGTTACTAAACGGCTTATCCATTAAGCTGCAGGTTGTCGTACCTGTTTTATTCACAATGCTATTACTCATCGTTGGTATTACATACAGTACCAACAATTTAACCAATGCTTTCCAGCAAGTAACCGTGTCGACAAAAGACGTGGTCAAACACAAAGATGAACTAACCAAAATCATCGACAACACTTACGGCATGCGCATTAAGGCAATATACAGCCTGTTTCGCGCTGAAGATGTTGCCGAGTTACAATCGACTCTATTAGCTAAGCAAAATGATAACCTTCGCCTGTTAGACTCTTTGCGTGATATCGACGGCCTACAACGTGAAATAAAGCAGATGGAATCCGCAATTGAGGGCTATGTAAGCTATTCGGTAGATACCATGGTGCCACTGCTCAAGAGCAAACACGACCAAACTGCCGATTCTTCAGACTTCGAAGTCAAATACGCTCAAGCATCAGCTCTTTATCGTGATAAAGGCCAGTTGATGGTCAAAGGTATTGAAGACCTATCGAGCAAACTAAACCAGCTTACTCTAGCTGAAGTGGAACACAACCAAGAAATCCACTCCGGGGTCATGAACCAATCTATCTTAGGTTTAATCGTAATCTTAGTCAGTGCTGTTATCATTTGCTGGGTCCTGGCTGGCATCATAGTGACGCCAATACGTAAGTTGCAAAAAGCGATGCAAGAGCTCGCTAATGGCAACCTAACAGTAAGTGTTGCTGAAGAGGGCAATAACGAAATCACTGAGTTGTCGAAAGACTTTAACTCTACCGTTGGTCAGCTAAAAACGACTGTTGATTCGTTAGTCCGTATCAGTGTTGACGTTGCCTCGGCTTCAACCGAACTTGCAGCGGTTATGACTCAGTCTAGCGTTAATTCAGATCAAGAGAAGAATGAAGTCGAGCAAGTGGCATCTGCAATTAACCAGATGGAGAGCACCGCTTCTGAAGTCACGCAAAACGCTAACCTTGCTGATCAGGCTTCAAGCAACGCAGATAAACTGGCACGCGATAGCCTAGCGATCTTTGAACAAAATACTCGCGAAGCAGCCAAGATGGCAGAGCAGTTGTCACAAGCGGCGGTGGTAGTAAACACACTTAAAGAGCAATCAGAGCAGATCGGTCAGGTTATTGAAGTGATTGAAGGCATCTCTGAGCAAACCAACCTACTTGCACTTAACGCTGCGATTGAAGCTGCACGTGCGGGTGAAAGCGGTCGTGGGTTTGCAGTTGTTGCTGATGAAGTTCGAATGCTTGCGGCACGTACCCAAGAATCAACCAAAGAGATTCAAACCATTATTGAAGAACTTCAGCGCCAATCAGGCAGCGCTAACGATAGCATGAACTCGAGCCTCGAGATGCTTTCGAAAAGCCAACAGCAAGCAGCGCATGTTAGCGAAGCGCTCAACAGTATTAGCGCTTCCGTCTCAGAACTCACAACGCTAAACGCTCAAGTAGCAGTAGCGTCAGAAGAGCAAGGACAAGTGACTGCTGATATTAATAAAAACCTCGGTAATATCTACGAACTAGTCAGCCAGAATGTCACTGGTATCACACAGTCGGCAGCGGCAAGCCAAGAGCTTTCTAGCCTGGCTGAGAACCAAAAGCAGCAGCTTGGATTCTTTAAGGTTTAAATAACTATTCCACTCCCCCAAAAGCAAAAAAGGTACGCAATGCGTACCTTTTTAAAATCAACTAGTTATCTGATAGTCAGAAAGATATTTACACTAGGCTTCTTGTTTACCAAAAATGTATTTATCCATCATAGAAACCATCTTACCAATCTCTGGCTTAGTGATGGTGTCATTCGCACCAAGCGCCAAAGCCTTAGCTCGGTTGTCTTCACTCATCAGTGACGAGAACATAACGATTGGCATTGAAGCGTAAGACTGCTCATCACGCAGGCGTTTAACCAAGTGCATACCGTCCATGCGTGGCATCTCAACATCAGTGACAACACCATCAATCAGTTCGCTGACTGGTAACCCCTCTTCTTTCGCAACTTGAATAAGGCTCATCAGTTTCTCGTGAGCTTCACCGCCATCTTTACATGAAATGATGTTGTAACCAGCAGAGCTCAAGGTATCTTGAATCAAAGAGCGAATAAACGCAGAGTCATCAACCACCATGACAGTCTTCGCATTTCGCTTAGTCACCATACGTTGGTTCAGGTCGACGTTCCTATCCACCGTCACATCGTACTTTTCCATGCTCAGTTCTGGGTTGATATCAGCGATAATCTTCTCAAAATCGAGGATCATGATTAGATTGCCATCTTTACGTACTACTGCAACCACACAGTCTTGTTCGCCTGCTTCCAAGAACTGGCTTGGAGACTCTACGTCGTTCCATGAAATACGGTGTATACGGCTAATACTATCGATCAAGAAACCGTTAGTCATATTGTTAAAATCGGTAACAATAACAAACTTCTTCTCGATGTTTTTGGCGGTAGCAACACCTAACCACCCAGCAAGATCAACCAGCGGAGTCAAAATATCACGGGAGGAAAAAACGCCTACCATGTGAGGTTGCGCGTTTGGATAATCCGTTGTCTCAGGTACTTGAATGACCTCTCGCACCTTCGCGACGTTAATACCGTAATAGCACGTCTTAGTACTGCCATCAGGCAGTTCTTTCTCCAAATGAAACTCAATTATCTCAAGTTCATTGGTACCACTTTCCGTTAAAATCGTACTGTTTGATCCACTCATAATCTTACTATCTTAATTTGATCACTCTATATTATCGTCATCAATTGAAAATTCTTTTGCTCTTTTTATCTGTAATCCCGTGATTTGTAAATAAAACGCACAACATATTTCAAACTTCTTTGACCCAGTTAGCCTAGTAATGACATTTCACTCGACCGCTACCCAGTGTTCTGGCATGTCAATATTCCACCTTGCTCGTTCTACTTCTGAATATATCGCTTTGCCTTTGTTACCAGTCACGATTGGAATCGGCTGTTTATGTCCATGTTGAACAATCTGATTGATTAATTTTGCTGCCTGCTGACCATGACTGAATCCAAATAGCACCACACCACCAATCGCCTTGCTTTTACCAACCGCAAAGTCCCAAAAGGCAAAAATCGGCAGCTCAGAATACGCATTTGTCCACTCGATAATGGTATCTGCTGGTACACTGCGCCCCTGCTTGTCTAAAAGCGTTTGATAGAGCCCGACAATAATAGCTTTGAACCCTTCATCCTTAGCACTCAGCACCTCACGCTGCCACTTTTCCTGTGTATCGATAGTTTGAATATCAACCTCAACACCCAGGTTGGTTCTAATCAAGGTATTTTGCTTCACCATGTATTGCTTGGCAATTTGTGAGGTAACTCCCGAATCAAATAGCACCTTCACTTTAAAATTATCGCCATCAAATAGCTTATTAATTGCAGCGATTGATCGGCTTTGTTGCGTAATTCAGACGAGAAACCAAACCTCCTAAAGTTGAGCGACTTTTATACAATATACTGAGTTTCAGGCATACCAAGCCCTGTAAGTTTGTTCAGTGCTTTGATCATGGCGTAAGTCTCGCCAACCTGAGCGTTGTAA
>NZ_JATABG010000167.1:0-7379 GCF_036533755.1 Vibrio sp. M260118
TGGTAGAAATCTAACGCTTCTTCACATCGTCCAGCAAAAAATAGGTAAGGGGTAACTCGATACATTGTCTATCTCCATGTTGTTACTTTAAAGATAGACAACTTTTTGAATAAACGCGGAAAAAGCGCATTTAGTAATTGATGCGCTTTTGGGAGTTGCGGACTTTTAACTGAGGTTCAAACGATGGCAAAGGTGCAATATCTTTTTTGCCAATTAGGTGCTTAACTTGTAAAGCGGCGGCTCGCGCCATCTCACTAATTGGGAAGTGAACAGCGGTAACGGTTGGATAGAGTTCTGAACAGCGATCAATACTATCAAAGCTGACGATGGATATTTGCTCGGGAACCGCAACGCCAGATTCATGAAGATACTGCAGGGCTCCAACGGTCATCTCTTCACTACAAGAGAAAATAGCCGTGAGCTCTGGCGCTGAAGCCAGTAGTTGTTTCATTGCCTGATAACCACTTTCTCTACCATAGTCACCTTTGGCACACCATGAGTCTTGCACCACGATGCCTGCTTTCTGCATCGCATCTAGATACCCCTGCTTTCTTAATTGACTGTTGGTGCGATGAGGTGGACCGGCAATACAGCCTATATTTACGTGACCACAATTTAGAAGATGTTCGACACCAATTCGACTCGCTTTTGCGTGATCAAATGTTATGCACCTCTCTTCTAAATTCGGAACAAATCGATCAAGCAGTACAAATGGCGTGGGTTGCAAAGATAAGGTAACCAGCTCTTGGTCAGATAGATAGCGACAGTGTAAAACATACCCTTCACAACGAAGATCGTTAAAGCGCTGAATCGCCTCTTTTTCGCCCTCTGCTGAGTGATGCCCTTGAGCCGTGATCAGAAACTTTTTGTGCTGGTCCAGTTCAGTTTGAACTTCATCCATTAAAGCACCAAAAAAGCCACCGGTATAATAGGTAACAAGTAAACCGACCATATTGGTTGAAGAGGTCGCAAGTGAGCGAGCAATCGCACTCGGACGATAGTTTAGCTGCTTCATTGCTTCTTCAACTTTTTGCCGCGTCTCCTCTTTAAATTTGCCTTCGCCATTAATAATACGCGACACCGTTGAACGGTTGACACCTGCTAGCTCAGCAACATCTTTTATCCTTGCCATACTTTCCTATGCTTGATCAAATAAATAAAGGGACTGCCAGAATGTAAGGTGATAACGTTAGGGGATCCTGGCAGTCATAAAGCATCCTACACTCAGCTATTGGTGCTGGGTAGTTAAAGCGGAATAATCCGTGACTTCGATTGAATGGCGAGCAAGTAATATAGAGAGTTTGTCATTGGTAAGAACTTGCAGCTCTTTTTCTCGCTGCAAAGCGTAGCCACTGGTCTCCGACAAAGCTATATCTACGATTGCCGGGTGGCACATGACTTCAACTACATCATACTGTTTTCGCATCTCATATAAGTGCTCAAGCAAACCATCAAGTTCCACTCTTTGGTCATAAAACTGATCACTAAAAGCATACCTTAGATGCTCAACACTCTGACCGCGAAGTGGCACGCCATATTTTTCAGCGATTTCAGTCACTATCGGCAATAGTAAAGGGTGAGTGTGGGCATGGTGATGACTATCAATGTGGCTAAGTTCTAAGCCCAAATCTAAAAAAGCCTCCACCTGCGCAATACACTCGTTATAGATCACCCTGCACATCTAGTACAGCGGTGATATCTTTAAGTGGGATCCAACTTCGACAATAAAGACCCCCCCTTGATTACCCGATATACGGATATAAAGTTCCTTCTCCCCTGATGAATAGCAATTTCATAGAACAAATGATTTTCCGTTTTCGGCGATAGCTTTTTCGCTTTGCCTTCGAGCACAATATGAGTGAAATGGTCAACTGGTAACTCTTCCACGACTGTTACTTGTTCATTACCCTCTACGATTTCAGGTTGAACCGTTTCTTGTTTATTGCTTGGTTTACGTGCCATAGGACACCTCCTTTAAGATGGAATTGTTCAGGTTTAATTTGATTTTAAGATTCAGCTTGGTCAGCGAGCTTGGCGACAGGGAACGTTGGACTGTTCATAGGAGCACAGCAGTACACACCAGCGCCTTCCATGGTCACTATGGCGACCGCTAATAGCCAAGGACAGTCAGGAGAGTTAAGAATTAGCACCCACTCGCTAAAGTTACTAAGAAACCTTAGAAAATGCTGGTCTTCCTCAGATTCTTCACTCAAGGTTTCGTCGGTATCGGACTCCTCAATCAAGTACAAGGTCGTACCGACTTCATCCCAGAACGCTTTCGTATTTTCTTCATCACCGAATGGCTCAATCAGGTGTTCGAGTAGTTTTGCTTTCACACCATCAGGCATTGGCAGTGATTGAATGTCTTCAAACTTGTTTACTGTTTTCATTTCTAATCTCCGTTTAATAATGAAAAAGCCCCTGTTTAGCTCATCGCTAAACAGGGGCTTTTCTAATGTCATTTCTAAATTAACTGGTTAAACCTAACTTCTTCATTCCCAACGTATCTCCGGCTTCGCAGTCACCATATCCGACAAGCGAGAGCCAATCTCCCTCCGACGCCCTACAGTCAATTTTGAGTAGCGCCTTGTTGATGACAGGTCAGCGTGATTTAACTGCTTGGCTATGTCGTGTAACGAGACTCCTTGGCTAGCTAACAAACTTCCAACCGTATGGCGAGCACTGTGCAGGGTTAGATTCGCTTTATCACCCGGTATGTCGGGCAGTCCCATCTTGGCTTTAATAGCCTTGAAAGCATGCCTAGGTTGCCCTACTGGTTTACCCTTTTTGCGTCCAGGAAAGAGATACGGATTATTCGCCACATGAGGCACCGACCTCAAAATCTCAAGCATGTAATCGCTCAGATAAATAACGTGGCTACTACCATTTTTCGTATGCGGGATAGTGAGAGATTTCTCCTCCCAATTCACATCGGATTTCAAGCGCAAACGAAGTTCTTTATCCCTCGCGCCAGTCAAAAACAGCAGAACTAAGTACGCACCAATGCTCTTATCTTCATGGTTCAGAGCGTGACCTATGAACTCCTTTAGCTGTGATTCGGACAAGTAACCAGTGCGCACGTTATCTTCTTTTAACAAGCTCACCTTGTCAGCAATGAGCGGAGCGTCCATCAACTTGTATGCTTGACGATTGATCGTTTTGAGCAGGGCTAGAACACGGTTTATCGAAGCAGGAGCATATGGTTTCCCCTTAATCGTAACTGCGTTTTGCATCTCCATTTGGACTTTGATGATATCGGCGGCGGTTAGGTCGTGAATCGAGATATGGTATATCGACTTTGCTAAACGAAACCGAGCAACATCATCCTTCCAGCTACGTTTCTGTTTAGCCAGTGGCAGGTAAACTTCATCAAAGAACCGTTCCAGAGTCATCGTCTTCTCGGTAGTCTGATTGTCACGCTCAAGCTTGGGATCAACGCCTTCTATAATTTGCTGGCGATACTCTTTGGCTGTTTTGCGCAGTGTGGCGAGGTCAGTTTCAGGGTGCTTACCAAGACCAATAGAGGCTTTCTTACCTGTTACCGCACTGGTATAGCGGAGTAAGAAGCGTTTCCCGCCAGACTTACCTACTAAGCAGCGAACGCCAGTAGGCAAGCCACTATCTTTCATAGCAGACAAGTTAACTTCGTAGTCGGCGAATTTAGCGGTTTTAGGGTTGGGTTTAAGGTTGTTGAGGAAAGTGGTGGTGAGTCGCTGTGATTTACTCATTCAAACCTCCATTAAGATATAGATTCTTAATCTTATTAAATGCTTGAAGGAGGTTTTATTTCGGCTATTTTATATACAGATATGCACACTGACCGAATATTGATTTGAAGTCTAAGATGTGATTACCTGCGGCAATATCCCGATACCCAGTTGTTCTTTGCTTAAAGGTGACAACTCATCAATTCTATCGTAAATCCAATCAACAAGCTTTGAGCCATCCATTACGGAAACATTCTCTTTCTTGGCAAGCTCCAAAGTCTCATCAGCTACATTTGCTGTAGTAATAAGCCATTTATCAACATGTTCATCTTCTTCGATAGCAGCCAGTTGGCGAATTCCCCAACCACTAGTTTCACCTCTATGGTGCTTAACTTGGATAAACACTCGGTTACTCGATACCGGGTCAGTGCGACTTGCCTCAATGTCGACATCAGAAATATCTGAGGTCTTATTTTTCGCAGCTATATGAGCAGAGTATCCTTCCAACTCCATGAGCTCTTTAACCAACCTTTCTAAGCCATAACCTCCACTTGCCAAAGTAGTCGAGCCATTTCTTAATCTAGAAAGTAGAGTCTCTTTAAAGTCAGCAACTTGTTTATCCTTCTTCTGTTGAAAAATACTGTCAAAACAGACTTGGTTGTTGTCTTTTAACTGAGTGACGTACCCCTCTATTTCATCTGCGAATTCATTCAATGAAGCAATAGTCATTCTGATTTTTAATCGACTTTCCAATCGCTGTGATAACTTCGCGCGAGGAATTTTAATCGGCTCACCATGTTCATTTTTAAAGTAATCGACATTAATACGATTAGCTCCATAGCCGCCATTTTCATCATAAGACTTTCCGCCTCGAACAATTCCAATAACAATAGCTCTATGTACAGGAACTACGACTATATCTCCGGGCTTAGCATGGAAAAATCGAGAAATTTGATTTCTCTGTCGACCAATATTGATCTGCTCACCTTCAACATATTTCATTAAATCTTCAAAGTTAGAGAAAGACGACATCTCAATACAGTCCCACCCGTACCCAGCTAAATTTTTAGAAATTAATTCACTTGGGCTTCGAACCAAAATTATCTTACTCACACTTTCTCCTTAAAGCTCATGCAAACCCGCACACCGAATTTCACCACCCGAACCACTAACATATTAATAATAACCAGTACAACAGCGGCCTACGGCAAGCTGTTGTACTGGTTATTATATATTTAATATCAATACCCTATCCGAAACCTAGCTCCCACTCCATCCCACCACATTTACAAAATCAACTAGTCACAGACACACGAAACAAAGTGAGTCCCTATATCTCGCATAGAAACTCAATCGCAAGCATATAGCTCAGAGCACACCGAGAGCCGAGACACTAATCCCGTACAATTACCATCAGAAGGTACTCTAGTAGCCACCGAATGAGCTTAGGGCAGCGATATTCACACACTGATGGTAGTAGTAGCGATGGAGAATACCGCCATTCATCACGCTTTAATGAGGTCGGTAAGTCAGCCTACTAACACCTAACCCATTTTTTCTTGGACTGAGGACTACGCTTGATTTGGTTATTTTTGGAAAGCTCATTGATTGCCTTGGTAAAATCTGACTTTGACAGCCCTAGCTGCTTTTGAAAGCTAGGATCTAAAGCACGAGGAGACTTCAAAGCATGAAGAAGCTTTTCTTCAGGGGATCTGGGGGTTGTCTGTTGTGGCTTAACAATTGGAACAACGGTGTTCTCTCTAGTTCTGATGCTTTGACAAGGTGCGCCTAATTGCTTGCACTGAAACTCAAATGCTGAAATCAAACTTTCATCGTTACTGTATAGCTCAAAATGAACAGAGCCCAACTGCTTTTTATCTAAAGCGAGCAGCACCCTAGACAGATATGCAATGATATAGAAATCGGCTTGGTTCTGACCTGTCGGATAGTCAGATAAGAACAGGTACAACGACTTTTCACAAACAAGCTTGACTGAATCTGACTTAGAAAAAACAAAGACTTTATCAACAACAGAAGCGTTAATTTTTTCTAGCTCCTTAAGTCCTACATTTTCAGCATCGACGAAAATCATCTTCATAGTTGGTCAAGCTCCATTTGTTCACCACTATAAAGAAGATTACACAGTTGCATATCGATATCAACTTGGGTTAATTCATTTGTGTGATTGATTGTAGGTGTATTACCCCAACGCGCTTACTACACACACCACAAAACCTCCTATCTCAAACCGACTTTTCGACTATCCGTCAAAACGATCAGTTGTTCCATAAAGGCAAAGCCAAAACCTCATAGCACCGTAAAGTCACCATGGTCGTACCATGGTTTTGTTAGCTCAGAGCCCTTACTAATACTGGCTTGCGCGACGGCTGCTTTTTGCATTTGTTGGATTTACTGGGATTCCCTTGCGCACAGAATCGTCATGCGATGAACCATATATGGACCATGGGAGAAATTTTAAGGCGGATAAGGAGAGCCTATTTGGGGAAGAAAAGAAGCGATAGCAGGAAAGGGATTTTGAGGTAAGCATCTGAAAAGTAGAACATTTTCAAGCACCCAAAACGACGAAAGGCCGCTATAAAAGCGACCTTTCTATGTATGGTACCGGTGGGCGGACTTGAACCGCCACGCCCGAAGGCAACGGATTTTGAATCCGTCGTGTATACCAATTTCACCACACCGGCATCTTGAGGCTATCACCTCTTGATGTTTGGCATTATACGTATGCATTTTAGCGGCGCAAGAAGAAATACCTTAGATAACCATCGTTTGCTGATAATTTCACCATATGTGTGACCGGAGCACAGGCGTGGGTATCTTGCTAACACTATGTCATCACATGCTCTTACGCGGCGAGGGGCTTGTTAACTCGCTGCACTCACCTTTTAAAGGCTAAAGTGTGCAGTAATCAAGGAGTCTGTGCGCAAGCTCTCTTTTCAGAGTTAAGCCAAACCTATATTCTTTCGCCTAGTGAGTTTTGGGTAAGTAGGATTTATGTCGAAGAGTGAAGCTTTACCACCAGCCGGTTTATTTCGCCGCCTCGGTGCGCTTTTATATGATGGTTTGATTATCATTGCCGTCGAGATGATGGCAGCAGGTGTCATAGTCGCAATTTTACATGCATTGGTAGGCATGGGTTTATTTGCCCATGTTGGCTATGAGGATGTAAGCGACTTTTTAACTAATCACCCTGTTTGGAGCCCAATCTACACGGCTTATTTAGCGTTTGTTTGGATCTACTTCTTTGTATTCTTTTGGACACGAGCAGGTCAAACCTTGGGAATGCGTGCATGGAAACTACACATGCGCGGAAATGATGGCTCTCCTGTGACTGTCACACAGGCGCTGATCCGTATTGGAACCTCAGGTTTTGGCTTAGCCAACCTTATGGTACCTATCGACCCACAAAAACGCGGTTTCCATGATATTTGGGCCAAAACCCAAGTCGTCGTGTTGCCAAAGGCAAACTAAATCGAGCAGATACAAAAAAGGAAGGCTTCGTGCCCTGTCTCTTATACACAAATCCTCGAACTCAGTTCGAGGATTTTTTTTGAACTCATTTCCAAGGCTGAGATCTGATCACTTAAGTAATATTGATTAGGTAGCTAATATGGAAAACTCAACACCAATGGAGTGGGCACAGGTACAATTTGG
>NZ_JATABG010000168.1:0-7365 GCF_036533755.1 Vibrio sp. M260118
ACAGCCTTAACTCTTACTGACTGAGGAGACTGCGGCAAATCAAAGCCTTGCAGTTTGGCCATTTTCCCGCCGATTTCGAGCGCTTTCTTGACAAGCTTGTCTTCGTTGTGGAGCTTTGAGCTTTTTGACATTAATTAACCCTCTTAACCCTTTCGCTCAGACTACCTGTTTTACTTTCTCTTCGCACCTGATTGCGTTTCCAATTGATATTCAGCAACACAAAATTGAGAACTTTGCGTTATTTCTTGGTTTCAGGTCACTATTGTATAAACAACAATACGCGCATTTTTGTTACTATCATTCACTTCAATGTAGATAACAGAGATTAGATTGATGAAGAATACGTTACTAATTATCGCAGCCGCACTTTTTATCGCAGGATGCTCTAACACTTGGGATGGAGTTAAAGAAGACTCTTCAAAAGTATGGAACGACACTAAAGAAGCGATCCATGAGGCGACCGAGTAGTTCTTTAGTTCAAATTCAACCTGAACTATAGAGTTAGTAAGCGCCCACAAATCAATTAATCAGAACTGCATTGGGCGCGTCATCCAAGTGAGCCAATAGACTAACGTTGTGCTGCGTGGGTTAGGCAATTCCAAAATCAACGAAAAGATCTCTTGCAACTGGCATTACGGATAACACCAAAAGCAGAGACATAGTAAGATTGAAAACACGCAGGGAGCGCGTGTTTTGCAAGTATTGTCTGAGAACCGAGCCAAACACTAACCACACGCCAACGCAAGGGAATGACACCACAAAGAACATGGTCGCAATCGTCAGATTTTGCGATGTATATGCCTCTCCGACGGTAGTAAAAGCCGAGATTGCACCAATCGCTACCACCCACGCTTTGGCGTTTACCCACTGAAACAGAGCCCCCTTAACAAACCCCAATGGCTTTTCTTGCTGACTTCCAGTAGATATTTGGCCCGACTGCGCAATTTGCCAAGCAAGGTAAAGTAGGTACAAAGTACCCAAAGTTTTGATCACGACATCTAGTTGAGGGAAGATGACAAAAAACTGACCAAACCCTAAACCCACCAGTAACAGCATGATGGTGAATCCCACACATATCCCAGTTAGAAGCGGAATCGTTTTTTTGAAACCGAAGTTAACTCCTGAGGTCATAACCATAATATTATTCGGCCCAGGAGTAACCGAGCACGATATGGCAAATAGAGCGACAGACACTAAATATTCCACTTTAGACTTCCTTTTCCCTTCCGGTTGAATACTTACTTTCCTTCAACATGAATTATTTAATGAACGAATGATTTATATATTGAACATAACAGATATGTTTGTCAAACCGTCCAATCGTTTTTTATAATGAACGAATCGACAACACCGTGAGATTCAATGCACTATGAACAATGCACCGATAGAACAGATCGCAGCTACCCTCAACTTTGAAAGGCAGCGTGCCGGATTAAGCATCGCAGAGGTCGCCCGAAGAGCCAATATTGCTAAGTCAACGCTTTCTCAATTAGAAAATGGGGTAGGTAACCCAAGCATCGAAACACTTTGGTCTATCTGTGTGGTACTGGATATCCCTTTTTCACGATTGATTGAAGAGCCATCGGCAAAAACTAAGGTGATTCGTCATGGTGAAGGCGTCTCGGTATTCTCCAACAACGAAGATTACAAAGCGACACTATTAGCAGCATGTCCAGCCAACGTCAACCGCGATATCTATTGGCTTGAAGTCAAGCCTGGTCAACCGTTCCATTCAGAGCCGCACAATCGTGGAGTTGTCGAGCACATCGTCATAGTGAAAGGCAAAGCGCGACTAGGGGTGTTATCCGACCAACATGAGCTCAATGAGGGCGACTACATCACTTACCCTGGTGATCAACCGCATATCTTTGAAGCGTTAGAATCAAACACACGCGCCTTGTTGGTGTCTGAATATCGGTAGCGTGTTATTAAGCTAACCCATAATAAATAACATTGTTTCTTCAGTGAATTCTTGAACAGACACCATTCCGTTCTACTATTTATATAGGGCTTGTTGCGATAAGGAGCGAACGTTCAATGCTTTTAAGCCGCTGTTGTTTTCCACTGCATTCTACTAGCCAATGTTTTTGTTTAGTTAGGGTTCTCTTGCGGTTTCTATATTCGAGCCACCATGAGAACTATTTATGAGTGTAAGCCGGCTGCTTTTCGCAGGATTACTGTTAGCACAGGCTCCTTTTACAGCAGCCCATACCATGACTCAAACATCCTCTCAGCTTACTATCCACCACGATACTGCTGAACTAACAGTTCTAGTCGACATCGATAATTGGTTGCTCACTCTTCAAGACCCTCACGCATGGCTATTGGGCGACACTGAAACCCTACTTAGCGAGCCTCAACTATCTTCCGGCCGTATCAATCATGAGTTATATAAATTACTAGAGCATGAAATTAAACTCACCATTGACGGAAAGCACGTGCCATTAGCCCCGGTTAAAGACACGGATCTTCAGCGTGACCATGTGGTTGAGTTTCGCTTCTCAGCGACACACGCTAGCCACTTACCACACCACGTCGGAATCCGTTTTCCCAAATCCCTTGGTGACGTTGAGTTTGTCATCTCTAAGCCGGTTTACAGCAAGTTGTCTGCTGGGTCCACCAATAACTTTCCCATGCAGTAACTCAAAACTCTATGTCAAGCATAGTGTTTTACCTCCTAGCTAATCATAGACCTAGCATTTGAAGCGCAAACTGACTAACCTGTTGGAAATGACACTTAGAATGGTGTCCCCATCTTACTTTTTGCTAACGCCAGAACACAGTATGCCCAATCATATTCTCGACCAGATCCCAACAGGGGTTCGCTTCATGCTTCTTTCTGCGCTCGGTTTTGCGCTTATGTCAGCCAGCGTAAAGTATGTCAGCAATTACGGCATTCCTGTGTTCGAAATAGTGGCAGCTCGTGCTCTCGTCTCTTTAGTGATCAGTTATCTCGATGTAAAACGCAAGGGAATATCCGTATGGGGCAATAACAAGCCTTTACTCTTTGCCAGAGGCACAATCGGTACCATAGCATTGATGTGTGTTTACTACTCAGTAACAACACTACCTTTAGCTGAAGCAACCATCTTGCAATACGTTCATCCAGTATTTACCGCCTTACTTGGTGTGCTAATTTTGAAGGAACGAATCCAAACATCCACCATGATATGCATCGCTTTCTGCTTAGCTGGGCTATGGGTGATGGTCCAACCAAATATGAACGGCAACGCAGCAGAAGAACTGCCAATGTTCAGTATTCTGATCGCGCTACTTGGCGCATTCGGTAGTTCCATCGCATATGTAATTGTGAGGAGGCTTAGCCAAACCGAAGACAGCTCAGTGATCATTTTTTACTTCCCACTCGTCGCACTACCCGCTTCGCTTCTACTCGCGCTAAACGATTTTGTCTGGCCAAGTTTATACCTTACTGTCATTTTGGTACTCATTGGAGTGTTCACTCAGATCGGGCAATACGGCCTAACTAAAGCGATGCAAACACAGGAGGCCGGAAAAGCCTCAGCCTACTCCTATGTTCAGATCGTCTTGTCGGCACTTCTAGGCGTATGGATTTTCAATGAAGTACCTTCCGTTTGGACTTATCTTGGTGGCGGGTTGATTGTAACAGGTGCCTTGATTAACGTATTTGGCAAGCAACTGCTTAAGCCTTTCACTGCAGGCCGATAGCCAGTAACCACGCCACATGTTACCTAAAACTCTACCCGTTCTAGAGTATTTCATCAGTGCTTGAGGTAAATCACACCGTGTTGTTTTTGGGTCACTTAAGGTATAGGCATAGCAAACAAAAACCTAACTTTACTTGAAAAACTATCAAGGCCGACAATGATGAAAAATAGCCTATTTATAGTCGCAGCTGTATGTATTTGCGTCATCAGCATTGGGGTATACAGCCCGCTAGCGTTTGCCAAAGAGATAAAAAATGTTGCCAACTGGGAAGATGGCAAGGCGCTAACAAGAATTGAAGATACCAGAAGTGGTGCAATTTCAGTTATGCACACCACTTTAATTGAGGGAAACCTCAATACATGGCCGATGTTTCAGTTCACCTTCTCCAAGCTCGAACAGACCAATCACGGTACATACATAGGAGAAGATGCCTGTAAACTGGCTAATTTTCCAGGAGAAGACATATACCGAGACGAGTATTGGGTAATCAATGATAAGCGCACCAAAATGAGGGCGCGCTGCGTTACCAATAACGGTAGTAACGTTCTGATTGTAATCCCTAGCACGTGGAAGCTAGAGCACGCGTTCCTTGAAGACCTATTCAAAAGAACCACTAAGCCAATTTCGTTCCAAAGGCTCACGGGTAATGAAATCACCACCGAAGCGAGCGCAATAGGCTTCACCAAGGCATGGCAAGTAAAACGTATAGAAATGACGACCAATAGTGCTAATCAAGGTGATGCCCACGCACAGTTAACCCTGGGAACTCTCTATAGTAACGGAGAAGGTGTGACACAAAGCGATCAGAACGCTGCTAAATGGTTCCGCAAAGCAGCCGAACAAGGCGAATCACACGCACAACATAACCTTGCTGTACTGTACGAAAATGGACGAGGTCTAACACAAAGCTTTGAGAATGCGGCCAAGTGGTACCGGAAAGCTGCGGAACAAGGTAATTCACGATCTATGCTTAACCTAGGTATCCTTTATCAAACAGGAAGAGGAGTTGCCAAAAACGACGAGTACGCGGCTAGCTTGTATCTTGAATCAGCCAAACAAGGCGAACTCTATGCTCAATATCTAATTGGCATTCTATTTATGGAAGGAACAGGTGTCCCACAAAGTGACCAAAACGCCTTAATGTGGTGGCATAAAGCTCTTGAGTCACATCCCAACGAGACGGCTTTACTCAATAACCTTGCTTGGTATTACACAGAGAATGACCAGCTTAGTAAAGCAAAACCACTGGCCGAAAAGGCGTATAAATTGGCAGGGGCGAGCAGTCCAACAATCGCAGACACCTATGGTTACTATTTACTCAAATCCGGAAAGTCCGTGCAAGCAATGAGCGTTCTTGGAAAAGCATACAAGGCAATGAGCGACAACGAAGAAATATCGTTGCACTACGCTGAGAGTCTAATTGCCAATAACTACAATAAGTCAGCCAAAGAAGTTCTGGCAAAAATAGATGGTAAAAACGCGCACCTTGCATCGCGTAAGCGAGAACTTTTAGCTCAGATTGAATAGTAACTTTATATGATTAATAAACACAATCGCATCATGCTTTGGCTTGAACAAGGCAAGTCTTCGAAAGACCAGCGCCCGCTAATTTCTTAGCGGGCATACCTAATGCGCTAGACGCGATAGTGTTCTATCTCGTTACGCAATACTTCAGCAAGTTCTGCCAACTCCTGCGTCGCAGCACTACTTTGCTCAGCACCCACTGCATTTTGATTAGAGATCTCGCTGATGCTACTGATGTTAGCGTTGATCTCTTCGGTAACTAAGCTCTGCTCTTCTGCTGCGGTGGCAATTTGCGCATTCATCGCCGTAATTTGGTCTACGCTAGCTTTGATTTGAGTCAGTGCATCTCCGGCCTCGCGTGCTTTATCCACGGTTGATAGAGCATTGTTGGCACCAGCTTCAAGTTGTTGCGTAGAATCGCGGCTGCCTTGCTGTAAGCGTTGAATAGTTTGCAGAATTTCTTCGGTTGATTCTTGAGTTCGACTAGCAAGGGTACGCACTTCGTCAGCCACGACCGCGAAACCACGACCTTGTTCGCCTGCGCGTGCGGCTTCAATGGCGGCATTAAGCGCTAGCAGGTTTGTCTGCTCAGAAATCCCTTGGATGACATCAACCACGCTGCCGATTTCTTCAGAGTGCTTCGCCAGTTGGTGCATAGACTCGACGGATTCTTGCATCTCTTGCGACAAACGTTCGATCATAATGACGCTGTCCATCACCACCTTCTGACCATTCGCTGCCGCGATATCGGCTTTATCAGACGCAGCGGCGGCAGACGCAGCACTTTGCGCGACTTCATGCACTGTGGCGGTAAATTGGTTAATAGCGGTTGCCACCTGCTCGGTTTGTGACTGCTGAGTCATGATATTTTGTTTAGTTTGCATCGACACTGCTGAGTTTTCTTCCGCAGAGCGCGCCAGCTGACCAATAGAGTCACGATTGGTTTGCACCACGTGTTGGAAGCTAGTCACGATACGATTGACCGACCCAGCGATGTGTGAAAACTCGTCGTCTCCAGACGCATCTAAACGTTGTGTCAGATCGCCTGTGGCAATTTTGTCTGATTGTTGCTCCAGTTCAGAGACCGCGTGGTTGACTCGACGTATCACAAACAGTGACATAGTAGTAATCACTAGTAACGATACGATGGTGATTACACTTACGACCCAAATAAAACGCTCACTGTTAGCCTCTGCGTTCTCAAAGCTTTCACGCCCTTCTTCTACCTGCATAGCAAAGAACTGTTCCGCGTACTGGTAGGCCTGCTGAAACTTAGGATTGATATGCTGTAGCAAAATAACGTTTGAAGCGTTGAAGTCACCACTAGCAAGCTTTGCAATTGCAGGTTCAAAGCCTTGTTTTGTTATTTCATCGATGATCTGCGCCAAGCTCTTGACGACTTTCGCCTCATTGCCTTCGAGATCGGATTGAAGTAACTCGTTATCAATGATGTGGTGCAGACTTCCTAGTGAACCTTCAATCTGTTTGATGTGAAATTCTACCGGATGATCATGCATTGAGGCCATTTTGGATGATGGGTCATGCTGAAACGCCAGCAATAAAGCACTGCGAGCATTACCGAGCTCATCAATAACCTTACTGGTGCGTATGGTGTGTTGCATCCCTTGACTGTACAGTTGTTCAATATCACTGGCGGCTATTCGCATCCCAGAAATACCTTGATATCCCAATGCTAAAAAGGCGATCAAAGTCAAAAGCACACTGATTTTAAGTTTTGTCCCGACACTGGCGAAAAAATTGGAGAGCTTCGCTTGCTGCTGACCATGAGCATCGGTGGATTCTAGCGTAGCTGAAGTCATGTTCGATCCTTATTATTAATTGGTATTTTACTAATATAGATAGCATGACCAAGACTGGCTGCTTTTAGATTTGATATAGGTCATGAATGGGTGAGATTTACCGAATCCGTATGGCACATTGTTAATGCTGTCAAATAAAGCACAACAACAGGGGGGGTTCTTGCTTTTTGCTAATGCATATAAAAACAAGCAAATTGAAGAGACGCATCCAATTTAGGGCGAAGATCAAAAACCAAAAAGCCCGCTAATTTCTTAGCGGGCTTTTCTGAATGTGGCGGAGAGATAGGGATTTGAACCCTAGATACGCTATTAACGTATGCCGGTTTTCAAGACC
>NZ_JATABG010000169.1:0-7352 GCF_036533755.1 Vibrio sp. M260118
TTTTATGCTGAGTCATGGTCTTCTCCTTTTGCTTCGGGACCTGAACACTCCAAGCATGGCTGATAGACATGTGAAGTGGTAGGGGGAGACCATCTCATCACCTTAACAGGGCGTTAGCATGCTTCGTGCAAAATCATAGATGACATTAGATGGGATCGTAACCTACGTTTTAAGAGTATGAACACTCAAAGGCTAGGGCTATGTTTGAACATCAGAAGAAATATGAAGCATTTATTCGTGAGCAAGGCGTAGGGCAAAATGATAAAGTGGCTGACTCTTGTAAGTCTTATGTTTCCTACTTAAATGGTGTGGAGAAGCATACAAATATAAGAATTAACTCAAAAACTCTGGCAAACGAAAACGATATTTCGGGTATTGTCGCGAAGCTTCATGAGTCGCATGAAATATCTGATAGAACTATCGGCAACTACGTGTCTGCTATGAGGCAGTATGTGAGGATGGTGAATCAATCAGCCCCACATGCTAACAAACTGCTTAAGAGTGATTCGCCACGCTCGGCAGTTTTAACTCCCCATACTTTTGTGATTATGGTGGTGGTTTTTATTGTGGTGCTAATGTGGCTCACACCTTAGCAGGGCGTTAAGAAGCCCTTTTAAATTTAGTGCCACTTCCCACGTGTGTCGCGGAGTTGCACTTTGGTTCCACAGCGTGCATCGTTGCCATGTCAAACACTGAAGTTCGGGCTGTTAGAGTAGGGAGCTTGTGCCAATAAGCCGCTCAGCATTTGTGCTACAACCCACCATCGCTCGGCTATTGGCAATCCTCGAAGTCCGTGCGGTCGCCCGTTGGCAATCGACATTTGTTAGCAAGGTTCTTAGCATCAATTGGGTGAACTGTTTCATAAAGCGCAATCGTGCACATTGCACAGCCTTTAGTTTCAATTTAAGTTCTTCTTAACAAAGGCGTTCAAGCGGGACTGCTAACGCGCGGTAGTTTTGGTGCTAATTTCGAAGTGCTGTATTTATGATAATAATTTTGAGTTAAGTGCTGGCGTGGCTAAAACCTTAATTTGGCGTTATCTGCCCGAGTCCCCCACGTTTAGTCGACATTTTACTGAGTTAGGGCTAGGGTCTAATTGAGAGGTGATTTATGGCTAAACATCGTAATCCAGTGACTGGTGCTATAACGGCTCTTGGGGATGAGAGCCGTTACTGAATCGGCTAGGTTTAGTGTTCAGGGGTTTCTAATAACTGAATAGCGCCATCTACAGCGTTATTAATAGCTTCGTGATTTTCTAATTTTCCTGAACTTGCCGGCCCGAGAGCTCCTGCATACAAAGCCAGTTGTTTATCGAAAGGCAAATCCAACTGCTCATAAAGGTTTTGTCTTATGGTTGCGTGTTGTTCTGGAGCTTGATTTGTCAGGTTTACAAGCGTTTCATAAATAAGGGCTTTCATGTAATGTCCATTTTATTATAGTTGACGGGGTGCATATAATTCTACGCGTCTAGTGGTTGTAATTCTTGTGCAACAATCACATAACACGGCGTTCAGGAGAGAATAATGCCGTATTTTCGATTTAACGCTGTGCAGTGCTGCGAGTCAAAATTGACTCAAATCCGAGGTTTTGCAATAGCAGAGTGATTCTTATAGTTTTGTTAGCCGTGGTTGTATTTTGGATTAACAAATGATTAAGAAGATATACGTTATAAGGCATGGTGAGACGGTGTTCGATTCAGAGCAAAAACTGCAAGGACATTGCAATTCACCGCTTACAAACAAAGGAAAAGCGCAAGCACGCTCGGTAGGCTCTGAGTTAAATAAGCGTTTGACTGGGAATAATTATCAAGTGTTTTGCAGCCCGCTTGGCCGAGCCGTGCAGACTGCGAAAATTATCTGTAAAGCAATTAACTTTCCCCAATCAAATTTGTTGCAGGATGAGCGCTTAAAGGAATTTTCACTCGGTTCCTGGGAGCAACGGAAAATTCCTGATTTGGTTGAAAGCAATCCGAGGTTGCTCAATCAAAAAGATTGGTATCTTAATGCCCCACAGTGTGAGCCCTATGAATCCGTCCGCAATAGACTACTTTCATGGCTTTCGGAGTTGCCGGATGAACAAGATGTTGTCGTCGTGAGCCATGGTCTTACAGGAATCGTTTTGAGAGGGATTTTACAAAATTACAGCTATGAAGCAATTTGGGATCAAGATTTACTACAAGATGCAATTTTCATAGTCGAAAATGGTATTGAGGAAAGAGTAAACTGCGCGCTCAACGAGGCGCTCGCATAACAAGAGGTTATGCCGCCATAGTTCAGGTGTTGGCGCTCCGTCGGAACCTTGAAACATTCAATATATAAATAGTTGCTCTTGTGGTGGTTGTTGGTTTGTATAGTCTCGATTGGACAGTATGTATGGGTAATTTATGAAGTTTTTATTTCCTATCGCGTTTGCATTGTTGGGTTCTAAGCTGATTTTTAGTTTATTTAATTTTGAGTACAAAGTATTCTCGGAACCATTTGATATAAAGTACTTTTTGATAGATGTTGGCGTTTTTATTGGCCTTTGGTATGTGGGGGAATTGCTTGTAAAGCGTTTCCTTTCGGAAAGAACTAGTTAACTTCGTTAGCGGATAGTGGCTCGGATACCCACCTAACAAACTGTTCAGTACGGACTGCTAACGTAAGGCACTTTTGATTGTGGTTTGATTCAGTGTTTAAGGTGTTATAGGGCACGCTTGGTGGTGGAGTGGTCTACCCTTAATCCGGCGTTGGCAGTGCTGACTACATACCAGATTGTAGTCAGCATGCTTGGCTTATGAGGTGATTCTATTTGCTAGTTTAAAACTTGCACTACCAACAAAGATTGATAGTACAAAAGCAATAGGCCAAGCGACGACAAAGTGCTTCATCCAAGTTTGTAGCCATAAATGAGTCATTCCGAGTTCGGCAAAGCTAAAAATCCCCGTCATAAGAAATGCCATCATAAGAGAGATAAAGATTTGTGCGAGAATTAAGGTTTGTTTCTTTTGCATTGTTCCATCCAAAGTGAAGATGGTGCACCAAAAGCATTAACGAGCACCACCCTATTAAAAGGTTAGTGCCGTGGGTTTACCAGAAGTAACTAAATCTCGAATTGTTCGAGGACTGGAATAACCTGACCAGTCTAAAATCTTTTCGACGCTGCTAATACTAATAAGTAGTGTGATTTCAGTCAAGGTTAAGCTGGGATACAACATTTTCAGTCGGATTTTTAACGTTTGGTAATCAAATTCAGCGTTTGTTTACTGACTGGGGCACTATGTAATAGCTTTACTAGCGCCCTGTAAATTAGAGCTTAAATCCTTACACGTAGGTTTGAACACCTGAACTGCTTAAAGCTCATCCCAAGGACGGCAACACGCCTGTAGTAATTAAAATTTGTGCGCCAATGATAAGTACGCCGACCGTACTGGTGGCGATTAATCCGAGATTACCACCCATGACTTGGTAATGAGTTGCCTTGGCCTGTGCTCGCGCTTTCTTGACCATCAAGATAGGGAGAAAAATTGCTAACACGACCAGTGAAATAGCAGCGTAACCTAGAGCCATAATAAAGCCCTGTGGATAGAACAAAGCGAACCCCATTGGTGGCACGAAGGTAATTATTCCAACGAGCGCTCTTGAATGGGTTTGACTCTGTCGCTTTAACGAGTCACCCAAGAACTCAAACAAGCCTAAACTCACCCCAAGAAATGAAGTAAGCAGTGCTAGATCGGCGAAGATGCCAATAGTTTGCCCTAAGCTAGAGACGTTAACCTTGGCTGAAAGTTTTGAAATTAGTGCACTTAAACCTTGATTGTCGAGTAAGGCGTCTTGATTTACTACGCCCAGTGTTACTATTTGCCAAAATACGTAGACGACCAATGGGATGGCAGAGCCAATCATGATGGCCTTACGCAGTGAAGGCGTGTGACCATCTAGGTAGTTAACAATTGCCGGGATACTACCGTGGAATCCAAATGATGTGAAAATGACGGGTATAGCAGCAATAACTAGGCCTTGCTCTACAGGCATGCTCAATAGATAAGACTCAGTAACATTAGGCGCTAAAAATGTCAGCACCATGGCCATGGCTACGATCTTAATCAGAAATAGAACACGGTTTACTTTATCTACGGTGGAAGTGCCGATTGTCACAATGGATGCAACCATCAGAGTAAAGATGACGGTAGAAGCAGTATTGCTAACGTCTAAGCCAGTAAAACTCGCGATACGTTCACCGAACTGTGCTCCACCTCCGGCAATGTAGGCAGCACATAGCGCATAGAAAAGAAAAATCATGGCGAAACTGGCCACCCATTTCCCTTTAGCACCAAGAAACTGTTTGGCAAGCGTATGAAGCGTCGCATTATGTTCGGCGTGCTGATGAACTTCGATCATAAGCAGCGCGGTATAAGCCATCAGCGCCCAAAGAGCCAACATGATGATAAGTGATGTAGAGAAGCCGATTCCAGCAGATGCGAGTGGCAGTGCCAACATACCAGCACCAATCGTTGTGCCAGATATGATCAAAGTACTACCCAATACCTTTGATTTACTCATTGTATATTTTTTTTTACAAGTTAGTGTGTTTATTGGCGTTTATGACCATTGAACTAATAATCTTTGGTGTTTAACGCTGCTTGGTATTGAATTGTGTAAAACAATCGAAACGAAATCAAGCTGTATGTACATAATATTTACCATGAGTGTAATTAATTTTATACACACTAGGCACTATACTGACGTAAACGTTTACTTGGGAGGAGACTCAAATTGATTCAACAAATTTCTTCTCTGATTCAAAAAAGTGTCATATAAGTGCTTTAAAAATAGATCGTGCAACCACATATAGAAAACGAGCCACAAGTGTGGCTTTAGAAAGTGTTTTTAAGGAGGTCAGAATGAGTGACCAAACAACAAATGAAGAATGCCTTGAGCTATTAGATGCGATGGAGATTGGCTTTGAACTCTCAGACTATGAGCAGTCAATCGAAGAGCTAGCAGACGAGATCTTCAAATAGTAATTCTTCAAATACGATACTTAGAGAGAGCCAGTGCAATCGCGCTGGCTTTGTGTTTTTGTAAACCTGTGTATACTTTATATCGTATTCCTTTTAGGCGTTTCCGTTGAACTATCTAGCTCACCTCCATATCGCAGACCACTGTGGTTCCAGTTTATTGGGTAATTTGCTGGGGGATTTTGTTAAAGGCAATCCCGACGACCAGCTACCTGCTCATTTATCCTCAGGCGTAAAACTACATCGTTTTGTGGATTCTTATACCGACCAACACTCAATCGTCGTTGAAGCAAAGCAACTCTTTCCAAATGGCTTGCGCCGATTTTCTGGTATTGCGCTCGATATGTTTTGGGACCACTGCCTGGCAAAACGTTGGGATGAATATCATACCGATTCGCTGAGTCGGTTTTGTCGCCATGCTGAGCATACCGTCCGTGCGGACAATGAACATTCATTGCCGCAGCGCTTTATCCACGTTTCTGATGCAATGTGGCAGGGAAGGTGGCTAGAGTCATATCGTCACTTTGAAAACATCGAGTATGCACTGCAAAGAATGTCGCGACGTTCTCCTCGTATGCAGCGCTTAAGTGAATGCAGCATGCCGCTTTTTAACCACTATGAACAACTTAATGAGACATTTTCACGCTTCTATCCGGATCTACTAACTGCAAGCAAAAGTTTTTGATAGAATCGTCGGCCTTAAAATGAAAGGTTATCTCCATGTCGACACATTTTGCAGCACTAGGCTTGTGCCCCCTTCTTAGTGAAACTACTGAGAAATTAGGCTTCAATCAACCAACGGACATTCAGGCTCAGGCTATTCCACATGTTCTTGAAGGTAAGGATGTGTTAGCTGGTGCACAAACTGGAACCGGTAAAACGGCTGCATTTGGTTTACCGATTCTGCACAAACTGCTTGAAGCTGAGAATAACCGCGATATCCAAAGCAATGATGTGTTGGCGCTAGTATTGGTACCGACGCGAGAACTGGCGCAGCAGGTGTTCGACAACCTGAATCAATACGCTCAAAACACTGCGCTTAAAGTGGTTGCTGCATACGGTGGAACCAGTATGAATGTCCAAACTCGAAACCTCGACCAAGGCTGTGACATCTTGGTGGCGACCCCAGGGCGTTTGCTTGACCATCTTTTTTGCAAAAATATCAAGCTAGATAAAACTCACTATTTAGTGCTAGATGAAGCAGACCGTATGCTCGATATGGGCTTCATGCCTGATATTAAGCGTATCCTCAAACGTTGTAATGAAGATCGCCAAACAATGTTCTTTTCGGCGACATTTGACAAGCGAATTAAAACCATTGCATACAAAATGTTAAATGAACCGGTAGAAGTTCAAGTTACCGCGTCGAACAGTACCGCCGATACAGTGACTCAAATGGTTTACCCAGTCGACAAAAAGCGTAAAGCCGAGCTATTGGCTTACCTTATTGGTTCGCGTAACTGGCAGCAAGTTTTAGTGTTTACTAAAACTAAGCAAGGCAGTGATGCACTGGCAAAAGAGCTTAAGCTCGATGGTATAAAAGCGGCTTCAATTAACGGTGATAAGAGCCAAGGTGCTCGCCAAAAAGCCTTAGACGATTTCAAATCTGGGCATGTCCGTGCACTAATTGCAACTGATGTCGCCGCGCGTGGTTTGGATATTCAGCAGTTAGAGCAAGTGGTCAACTTTGATATGCCATACAAGGCCGAAGATTATGTTCACCGTATCGGCCGCACGGGTAGAGCTGGGCAGAAAGGATTCGCTGTTTCGCTGATGAGTCGTGATGAAGAATACTTGCTAGAAGCCATAGAACGTTTATTAGATAGCAAACTACCGCAACAGTGGCTTGAAGGATTTGAGCCGAGCCTAATTGAAGACGTTGAGCCTGACAAATCACCGCGCAGAAAAGGTCGCAACTCAGATAAACGCAAGATGAAAGCGAAACTTAAGATCCACGCCAATCGCGGTAAGAAAAAGTAACAAGGGAACGAACAGTGAAGCTGTCGCTTATTAGATTAAAGGATGCTGAAGAGTTATTGGCGTTTGAGCTTGCAAATCAAGTTTGGTTTGAGCAGTTTATTCCGCCACGGGAGTCAGATTTCTACACTAAGAGTGGGGTAGAGCAGCACATTCGCGAGTTTTTGCTTGATTACCAATGCAATGAGTTGCTTCCTCTGCTAATTAAAGATGACAATGATCGAATTATTGGCCGACTAAATGTGACGAATATTGATACTATTCGACATACGGCTCACCTGGGTTATCGCGTTGGTCAAGGCTCAACCAAGCAGGGCGTTGCAAAGGGAGCGGTGGCTGAAGTCGTGAACATGTTGCGTGCTAAAGGGGTCAAAAC
>NZ_JATABG010000170.1:0-7309 GCF_036533755.1 Vibrio sp. M260118
TTGTTGGGTGTCGCTCATTCCATTCCAAGTATCTTTGTTAATTAACAACTCAAATACGGTCGACTGTTGGTGCCAGCCTGGGAAGTAGTTGTATTTGGCGACTTTATGGAAGCCTAAACGTTGGTCGATGGCTGGTTGAGAGAACTCAGATGCATCGATTGCACCTTTCTCTAGTGCACCGAAAATTTCACCACCTGGAAGTTGCACTGTACCCACACCTAATTTTTCCATTACCGATGCACCTAAACCGAAGAAGCGCATATTTAGACCTTTCAAGTCTTCTGGTTTTTCAATCGGTTTGCGGAACCAGCCTGAGGTCTCAGGAGAGATGATGGCACACGGCATCACTTTTACGTTGTAACCGCCTTGGTCGTACATCTCTTGGTAGAGTTTCAGACCGTTACCAAAGAATAGCCATGCCATGTATTCCCCAGCTTCTGGGCCAAATGGCACTGCCGAGAACAGAGCGGATGCAGGTAATTTACCCTGCCAGTAACCCGCTGTGGAGTAGCCCGAGTTCACTTTGCCCGTTGATACCGCATCGAGAATTTCCGCTGGGTTAACCAGTTTGCCTGGCTCGTAGATCTTCATCTTTATAGTGCCACCAGACGTTTTGGTGATGCGGTCGGCATACCATTGAATTGGTGTGCCAAGAGCAGGAAGGTGGCTACCAAAAGCAATTGGGGTTTTTAGCAGGACTTTTTTATCCGCTGCATGAGCGCTGATTGAAAGACCTGAGGCAGCAAGGGTAAGTGCCGTAGCGATGGCGACTTTCTTAAGGTTCATCGGGGTATCTCCTTGTAAGGCTGTGTTCCTTGTTAATATCGAGAAATGTGAACATTGGTTAATAATTTGTGTTAATGCAATGTTACATTTGAGCTTAAGTTTAGAGAGGGTATTTATTGCTCTCTATTGGGAAAATTGCGCAAATTTAGTCGGTAGTTTGCGCAAAAATCCGAATTAAGTTTCAGTAAAACTACGTACACGCACGGATGTCGAAATGGGATTTGTTAGTAACAGAAGGCTTACGGTCAACATCATTTTACTCTCCATAGTACCCTTGATTGTGGTGGTGGCTGTGGTGGCGAGTATCCTATTTGGTCAAGCAAAACAGTTAGTTGAAGAGCAAGTGGCTTTGACTCGCAACAATGTGTTGGCGGTGAAGAAGCAAGAGTTGAAGCAGTACGTAGAAATGGCAGTCAAAAGTATCGAGCCTTACTACCTAGATGAGTCGCTAACTGAGGAGTTAGCGAAGCAAATTGTTATCGAAAAGTTGAGCCGACTCACATATGGCAGTGATGGATACTTCTTTGCCTATACCTGGGAAGGGGATGCATTGGTACTGCCCTATCAAACCGAGCGAATAGGCAAAAACTGGTGGGATGTGGAAGATGTTCAGGGCAAAAAGTTGCTTCAAGAACTGATTCGTGAGGGGAAAAATGGTGGTGGTTTTGTTGATTACCTATGGCATAAACCCTCACGCAAAGAGCCTTTGCCAAAGTTAAGTTACGCGATTTCCCTTGATAGGTGGCAATGGATGGTAGGAACGGGCGTATATCTCGATGACATCGATCGCCAAGTTGCTCACATGGAAAATGGCTTTGACCAGAATGTTGGTAAAACCAGTACTGCTCTGTTTGGCTTAGTGTTTGTCGCAGTGTCGGTGATTGCGGTATTGGGCGCATCACTCAACCTTAATGTGCGTAGATTAGCCAATCAGCAACTGAGTTTGCTTAATCAGCAGATCATTGATTCGCAGGAGAATGAACGGAGCCGAGTATCAAGAGAGCTTCATGACGGCGTAAACCAACTTTTGGTTGCTGCTAAGTATCGTTTGGACAATGTTTCTAAAGAACACAACGAAGAGAAGAAAGAGCTAGAACTAGATGCGAGCAAGAATGCCATGGAGCAGGCGATTGTGGAGCTTAGACGTATCTCGCGCGATTTAAGGCCTCCGCAGTTGGATGATTTAGGGCTGGTGGCGGGAATCGAAGCCTACATCAATGAACTGAGAGAGCGCACTCAACTAGAACTGGTTTTTGAGCATGATATTGAGGGGGAGGAGTTTTTACCTCAAGTGGAGACAACCTTATATCGCGTGGTGCAAGAAGCACTGCACAATGTGGAAAAGCACGCAGATGCCCAAGGCGTCGATGTGATTATGCAGCGCGAAGGGAGGATGCTGATTTTAACAGTCAGTGATGATGGCGTTGGTATTCCGGCAAAAAAACTCAAATCAGCTAAGCGTCAACAGCCTATATTTGAACATATGGGATTACAAAATATGAAAGAAAGGATTCAAGCCATTGGTGGGACATTTGCGGTGACCAGTGAGCAGGGGCAGGGAACAGAAGTTCGAGTGAGCTTAAACATGGAGTTTGTATGATTAGATTGGTATTGGCTGATGATCATCGCCTGATGCAGGATGGATTGAAGTCACGACTCGAAAGGGAAGATAACCTAGATATTCTTGCTTGCGTCGGAACGGGAATTGAAGCGTTAGATAGCACTCTTTCACTTAAACCCGATGTGCTACTGCTCGACATAAATATGCCTGGATTAAACGGGATTGAAGTGCGTGAAAAGCTAGCGAAGAGCCACTCGAATACTGCAGTGATCATGCTATCAATGCACGACAGTCGTGATTACGTTGTTCGCTCGGTAAAGGCTGGGGCCAAGGGGTACGTGCTCAAAGACGTTGGCTCAGAAGAACTCGTCATGGCTATTAACCAAGTCGCGCAAGGGCGATCTTATCTGTGTCCTCAGGCCTCCGACAGACTGCTTGAGCAGATAAATGACAAACCTGAAACCAAAGATGACACTCTCACTAACCGTGAGTCGGATGTATTGAAAGCCATCGTTAATGGTGCTTGCAACAAAGACATCGCTGATACCTTGCACATTAGCGTGCGTACCGTTGAAACTCATAGGTTGCGGATTAAAAAGAAGCTTGGTGCAACCTCTACTGCTGGTTTGGTGAAGTTGGCGCTACAAAAAGGCTTGGTGACTGAATGACCACGCATCTGCTCTCCAGTCGTCAGCCAATCCTCGACAAGATCGTGTTTTTCTGTGCGGTAGTTCGCTTAGGATCGTTTCGTGAAGCCTCGACTCAACAGGGCATCTCTCCTGCGGCAGGTAGCCGTTGGGTCAAGGAGCTTGAAGAAGCGATGTCGGTCGAGTTGATTAAACGCAGTACGCGCCATTTAGTTGCTACTCAAGCAGGGCAACTACTCTATGAACGTTTCTCACCGTTGCTGCCTGATATTCATAGCTTGTGTGAAGAGGTTCAAAACTTAGCGGAAGAGCAACGGGGCGAGATCAAGCTCTCTTCAACACCGCTGTTTGCTCGCCAATACCTGACCAAAATTGTCGCTGAATATATTGAGATGCATCCTCAGGTGAACTTTAAGATCTTTATTGAAGCGGGTGAGTTTGACCCACTCAGTGTGGACTTTGCCTTTCGAGCTAGTGCCAGTTATCAAGGTGAGCCCGAGCAAGATTCACTGCTTATCCGTCGTCGTATGTTGCGTGAACCTTTGTATTTATGTGCTTCGCCTAACTACCTCGAGAAGCATGGCACACCTAACAATCCAAGTGAGCTAAGCCTCCATCGCTGTCTATACGCGAGCACTTTAGTCGGTGGTAATAAATGGTGCTTTGAGCATAGTGGCACCACAGAGGTCGCAACCATTCGAGATACGATCGAGTGCGACAACAGTGAAATACTCCTCGACTTGTCATTAGCCCAAGCGGGGATTGCCTATTTGCCTCACTCTCTGGTGAGCAGTCAATTGAAGCATGGCGAGTTGCAGCACATCATGCAAGATTACCAATGCGCTAGCTTCGATGTTGATATCTTCTTCCGTCCGCGCACGCCAATGCCGGAGCGATGTGCGGGATTTAAAGACTATCTGTATAAGCGTGTTGATGAGATCCGCTCATCGAATGTAGATTGTTTCTAATATGAAATTCACTATCTCTGTTTGTGCAATTAACAATGCCACTCATAGCGTCTAACCTGATTAAAAGTTATCGAATTCAGCATAGGCAACAAGGAAGGTTGATGTGGTCGCAAAGCTTACACCAGAACAAGCAGCTCTATGGATTAATGATGGTGATGCCGTATTGCTCGGCGGATTTATAGGTAGTGTCGTTCCTGAGGCTATTGAACGCGCCATCGGTGAGCGTTTTACTCAATCGCAGCAGCCGAAAGACCTTACTCTACTCTTCGCGGCAGGCCAAGGTGACGGAAAAGACAAGGCCGTTAATCATCTCGCTCAACAAGGCCTAGTCAAGCGCGCTATTGGTGGTCATTGGGGGCTCGTCCCCAAGTTACAACAGCTTGCCGTTGATAATCTGATTGAGGGCTACAACCTTCCGCAAGGCATTATTTCCCATCTTCTGCGTGATACTGCTGCGGGTAAACTAGGAACCATCAGCAAAGTTGGGCTAGGTACTTTTGTCGATCCGCGTATTGAAGGCGGCAAAATTAATTCCGTGACTAAAGATGACTGGGTCGAAATCATTGATCTGTTTGGTGAAGAGCACCTTTTCTATCGTAAGCTTCCTGTCGATGTAGCGATTCTTCGCGGCACTACGGCCGATGAAAACGGCAACATCACTATGGAAGATGAGTGCCTGATTGTTGAAAGTTTAGCGGCTGCTCAAGCGGCGAAGAACAATGGTGGCAAGGTTATTGTTCAGGTTAAACAGGTTGTGCCAAATGGATCGCTTGACCCTCATGCCGTCAAAATCCCCGGTATCTTTGTTGATGCAGTAGTGATCGGGCATGACCCAAGCGAACATATGCAAACCTTCGCTAGCATGTTAAATCCTGAATTTGTCGGAGTTTCTAACTCACAACCAAGAGTGGAATCTACCCAGTCGAACAGTAGCAACCAACTGGATGCCAAAACCATTATTGCTCGCCGCGCTGCGATGGAACTCGAACCAAACGCGATTCTTAATTTAGGTATTGGTGCGCCAGAATACATCGCAGAAGTTGCCCAGCAGTCGGGTGTGATGGACCACTTTACCTTAACAGTCGAACCGGGCGCTGTGGGGGGGACACCGCAAAGTGGTTTGGACTTTGGTGCCTCTCGACTGCCTCAGGCCATTATTAGCCAAGATCAGATGTTTGATTTTTATGATGGCGGTGGCGTTGATCAGGCCTTCTTAGGTTTAGCTCAATGCGACCAAGTCGGTGATATCAATGTTTCTCGATTTGGCAGCAAAATTGCTGGATGTGGCGGCTTTATCAACATTACTCAGAATGCGAAGAAGGTCTATTTTTGTGGCACTTTCACTGCAAAAGGGCTGCAGGTTGAGGTAAATCAGCGAACTTTGACTATCCTTCATGAAGGTCGACAGAAAAAGTTTATCAATCAAGTCGAGCAAATTACCTTCTGCGCTATGCAAGCCATAAAGAGTAGCAAGCCAGTTTTATATATCACTGAGCGAGCAGTATTTAGTTTGACGGCCAATGGCTTAGAGTTAACTGAAATTGCTCCGGGGATAGATTTAGAGCGAGATATTTTGCAGCACATGGAATTCGCTCCTGCCATCAGTTCGTCATTAAAGTTTATGGATTCTGCAATCTTCGATGCGCAGTTTCGACTCACAATTAGTCAGGATGAATAGTAGTTGATTCGTTCATCTTGTTTCCAATCAAGACAAGTAGCGTGCAGAACGGTTTGTGCTTGATTGGCTTTACTCGTCAGTTTTTTATTTGCCCATAAGGATTAGGACATGTTTGAGAACAAAATCTGTCTGGTAACAGGCGCAGCACAAGGAATAGGTCGAGCAATTACCGAGCGATTCGTGGAACAGGGAGCGGAGATGGTTTACGCCCTTGATATAAACTCCGACGGGTTAGCTGCGGCATTTTCCTCGCAAGATAGAGTACAAACGGTGACGGTCAACATTTGTGATCGAGCGGCGATTGCTGAGCTAGTTGATTCGATAAAGCAGCAGCACGGTCGCGTTGATGTTTTAGTTAACAACGCAGGCGTTACCCGAGATGCGTTGATCGACAAGATGACTGAGCAGGATTGGGACTTCGTCGTCGATGTAAACCTTAAAGGGGTGTTCAATCTTACCCAAGCTGTTGCACCGCTAATGATCGAGAACAACTACGGCTCCATTGTAACTATGTCGTCCGTAGTCGGTACCGACGGTAATATTGGTCAAACGAACTATGCTGCGACCAAAGGTGGTGTGATTGCTATGACCAAAGGTTGGGCGAAAGAGTTTGCCCGTACTGGAGCGCAAGTTCGGGCTAATTGCGTCGCTCCCGGGTTTGTTGCAACACCCATGACCGCAGATTTACCTGAAAAAGTGCTTGATATGATGAAGGGTAAAACGCCACTTGGCCGGATGGGCACGCCAGAAGATATCACCAATGGAGTTGAGTTCTTAGCCAGTGATAAATCAAGTTTTATCACTGGTCAGGTGCTGAAAATTGATGGTGGGTTGGTACTGTAACATGATCAACAGAACTTATATTGTTGCTGCCAAACGTACGCCGATTGGCAGCTTCCTTGGTGGGTTAAGTACTCGTTCTGCCGTTGACCTCGCAAGCCTAGCTATCAAGAGTGTACTGGCCCAAGCGAAGCTAAACCCTGAGTCGATTGACGAAGTAGTGATGGGGAATGTGCTTGGTGCGGGGTTGGGCCAAGGTGTCGGAAGGCAAGCGTCTGTCAATGCAGGAATCCCTGTTCCTAAGCCAGCTTATACCCTGAACATGATTTGCGGTAGTGGGATGAAAACCTTACTGAATGCCGTTAATTCGGTGCGAAGTGGCGATGCTCATCTAGTGATAGCAGCGGGTACCGAGAGCATGAGTAACGCACCATTTGTAATCGAAGGCAAGTGTCGTCAAGGCAACAAAATGGGTGACATCACCATGATAGACACCATGCTCAAGGATGGCTTAACGGATGCATTCGGCGGTTTTCATATGGGAATCACTGCGGAGAATATCGCCAAGCGTTATGGCATCAGCCGCGAAGAGCAAGATAAGTTTGCTCTGCGCAGCCAGTTGAGAGCCGAACAAGCGATAAAGGCAGGGCATTTTCACCAAGAGATAGAGCCTGTAGTGATTCAATCGCGCAGAGGAGATCACGTAGTAGACACCGATGAACACCCAAGGTTCGGTGCAGCACTAGAGTCGCTGTCGGATTTACGTCCGGCTTTTGATAAGCAAGGCAGCGTCACGGCTGGCAATGCATCGGGCTTAAACGACGGAGCGGTTGCTTTGATCGTCGCGAGCGAAGAGGCCATTAGTCAGCATGGGTTAACACCTCTGGTT
>NZ_JATABG010000171.1:0-7283 GCF_036533755.1 Vibrio sp. M260118
CAGCAAACCGATCTAAACCGTAAGAATAACACGTGCAGCCAGCAGAATAAGCACCATTCCTGACAACCGATCAATAAGCAAAGCTTTAGAGCGAATTTTATCAATGAGTCTTGGGCTAGAGAGCAAAAACGTAATCAGCGTATACCAAAGACCGTCGACTACAAATGGTGTTAAAACAATCAGACCTTTAGCGGCAAGGCTATCACCGACGGCAACAAACTGACTAAATAGTGCGATGAAGAACAGGGCAATCTTCGGGCTAAGCAGCGAGATTAAGAAGCCCTCTTTTGCTGATTGCCAAGCACTGGTTTGCTTCCCTGATTCTAGTTTTTCCGCAACACCACCTTTTGAACGTATCGCGTTGTAACCAAGGTAAGCGAGATAAGCAGCCCCCGCATAGCTAATACTCTTAAACAGCAAAGGAGACTGCTGCAATACCACCGCCAAACCAATTAAAGTGATAAATGCATAGATACCAATACCAAACGCATGTGCCCATGCCGTTGCAAGGCCGTTTAATCTGCCGCCTGCTAAGCTATGTTTGGCAACCATTGCGAGACTTGGCCCGGGAGACATCGCGCCAAGAATACAAATCGTAAATAGAGATAACCAAATTGTGAATGTCATAGCGATTTCCTTTAGACCTTAAATGCCACCTTATTTGGCACGACTCCCAAGTTAATCCACGACAGTGATGATTTGAAATCAAAGTTAATCATAACAATCATGATTTTAAATCATACCTATCGAGTAAGGTGATGTTTGCATCGCTGTAAGTACTTTCTCTCGCATCCACTGGTGTGCTTTGTCATGATCATATTTGGGATGCCACATCAACCAATAGTGGTGTGCATCGGTATTGAAAGGTAGCGGCTTAAAGACTAAGTTGGCATCGCGAGCGAGATTTCGTGCGATATGCTCAGGAACAATCATCAGGTAGTCGCTGCTACTTAGTGCGTTCACAGCGGCAGAAAAAAACGGCACTTTTAACGCAATTCTACGCCGATAACCTAGCTGACTTAGTACGCGATCCGCGTGAGAGTCTTTATCCCCCCCTCCTGTAACCTTTAAGTGGGGATACGACACCAAATCATCACAAGTCATACTATCAATCTGACTCAAAGGGTGGTCTTTTCTCATCAAACACATCGACATGTCTTGACCAATCTTAACACTACTTAAGTTATCAGGCTTTTGCGCTAACATGGTGGAAGCGAGATGTATGCCAGAGGACGCAAAATGATTAAGGAAATCTGGCTGCCATAAACGGTAAGCGATATTGACGTTAGGCGCTTGCTCTACCACCACCGAAACCACATCTGGCACTATGTATTGCGCCACATAATCACTCGATGACAATACAAACTCTTGTTGCCACAGCAACGGATCAAACGGTTTGTCTGCAAGCAGGGCGTCAAATTCGGCCAGCAGCTCACCAAGCTTACCTTTCATTTCTAACGCTCTTGGGGTTGGTACCAACAGGTTGCCATCTCTCACGAGCAGAGGATCACCACATACATCCCGAAGCTGTGCCAACTGCCGACTCATCGCAGACTGGGTAATATGCAGTCGTTCAGCGGATCGACTCACATGACACTCTTCGAGTAACACGCTCAAAGAACGCAATAAGTTGAGATTAAGATGATTGAGCATCTTTTGTCACCTTAGCCTTGGTGCAGCGTGTTGAAAAATTCATTAAGGACGGTGTGAGTCATAAGATGACGCAACTCGGGAATCTTTTGTAGCTCATCACGGATCGCATTGAGACGAGTCATGGTATCAACCTCAACATATAGCATCATATCGGTTTCACCACTAATCGCATGGCACCATTTGACGCCATCGATGTTGTAAATTTCGGCGGCATAGGTTTCACAATATTGAGTCGAGCTCGACGTATCAAATTTAAGAGCTAGGTATGCTTTGATCAACTCTTTTGAGTCGGTCGATGCAATGTCCGCATGGTAGCCAAGGATCACTTTTTCTGTTTCAAGCTTTTGTATTCTTGCGGTTACCGCAGTACGTGATAGGTTAACTTGCCTAGCAATATCACTCACGCTTGTTCTAGCGTTGTATTTTAAGATATCGATGATTTGTCTATCAAATTTGTCCATTGTTCCCTATTCCAACTTACCCTGTCGGTATCTTTTGCAATGTGACATAAAACTTAAACAGATGAAAGCAGACAAATTGACGCCATAGTCGCGTTAAACTGACACTATGACTGCAATCTGCGACGAAATGACTAATGCATCGCTAAGCCGCTTAAGATAATCTAGTTTAAAAGCAAAACTACGATGCAGGGAGAGAGCAGTGAGTGAGCTAAAGAAAGAGATAACATTGCTGTCTGGCATCGGCCAACTATCGACCACCCTATTAGGCACTGGATTGTTTATGGTCCCGGCAATCGCTGCCGGAATAGCGGGGCAAGCATCACTATGGGCATGGTTGATTCTATTTATTGCCATATGTCCTATCGCCCTGACCTTTGCCCAGCTTGGCAAGCGCTACCCCAACGCAGGTGGAACCGCCTATTTTGTGCGAAAAGCCTTTAACACTAAGCTAGAAAAAAGTGTCGCATGGCTGTTTCTTAGTGTTGTTCCTGTTGGCATTCCAGCGGCTATCGCGCTAGCCGGTGGTTTTTTGCAGCAATTGCTTCCTGAGAGCACCAACTCTTCACTGTTCGCTCAACTACTCACTGTGGTACTACTGATTGGCGTCAATTTAGCAGGCGCAAAATCATCAGGCCGACTGCAAACCGTTATTGCACTATCAATTTTTTCCCTTATTGCTGCATTCTGGTGGAGGGGCGGTTTTACTTCTCAAGACTTAGTTTTACCAGAGCTAACCAATGACAGCGTATGGTCTATAGGCGTCGCGCTCGGAGTCATGTTTTGGTGCTTTGTGGGCATAGAAGCGTTCGCCCATATGGGTGAAGAGTTCAAAAACCCGCAACGTGACTTTCCCATCGCTATCGTAGTCGGCTGTTTCGTAGCAGGGGCAACCTATTGGATCTGTTCGATCATCGTACTCAAAATGGGCGCGTACGGAACCCCCACCTTTGACAGCGCTTCCATTCCTTGGATTTCAGAGACTTTGTTTGGGCCGAAGTTCAAAGCCCTAATTAGCCTAGTCGGATTCGGAGCGTGTTTTGCCAGTGTTAACCTCTATACGCAAAGCCTTTCTCGCATGGTGTGGGCGCAGGCTAAAGAGTACAGCCCAGACAGCGCATTGGCGAGATTGTCAATTCAAGGCGTGCCTGCCAACGCTACTTTTACTGTAGGTGGTGTGGCACTAGTTTCTTGTGTGGCGGGACAACTGTCAGGATTAGATCTTGAGTTTTTCCTTAAACTAGCAAACGGCATTTTTGTCTTGGTTTATCTACTTGCTATGCTAGCGGCCTATAAACTACTGACAGGCTTTGGCCGCTACCTAGCGACCATCTCGCTCGTGCTTTGCTCTGTAGTATTTATCTGCCTAGGCTGGTCAATGCTATACGCAGTTAGCGTGTTTGCTCTGCTCAGCCTACCTTGGAAAAAGTGGAGAACGGCAAGTAGTTCAAATCGAGTATGACGTTACTTGATCGTCACTAACATGAAGAATGCGCTGATTGGTGATCTTTTTCCATTCCGGGCTTCTTTCCAACGGCTCAGATGCTAATACGATGTTCGCGCCGTCCTGTTTAATAAAGACCGTTGGCGCTTCAAGATCTGAACTATAGCGAACAACCCAAAACTGATTGCCATCTGAAATACAGATGGACGCTTTGAGAGCATCTTCGATTTGTTTCGCATCCATCAACTTGCAAATCAAAGCCAAAGTCGTTCGAATCGCTTCAATTGGATTGGTTTTCAAGCCATTTTGCAACATCAGCAAGAAGATCAATTCACTGTCTGTCGTCCCCATCCGTTTCAAAAACAGCGACTCGCTCAATTGACGCTCAAGCTCAAACTTAACCCGTTCAAAACCACCTATTTGCCCGTTGTGCAGAAACATCCAATTGTCACTGATAAATGGGTGGCAGTTTGAACGCGAGACCTGCGTTCCTGTCGAAGAGCGAACATGAGCCATAAAGCGGTGAGAACGAATATGATGGGTTAACGAACGAAGGTTCTCATCGCCCCACGCAGGTAGCACTTCATGAAACTGCCCGGGGGTATCTCGCTCGGTGTACCAACCAAGCCCAAAACCATCAGCATTAACTCTAGTGACAGCTTTACGCGCCTCTAGGCTCTGATGAACCAAAGAGTGCTCTGGTTCATAGACTAATTGATCCAAATATATCGACTCTCCCTGATAAGCCAACCATCGGCACATACCTTGTATCCTTACTTCTGCCTATTAAATCAACATTCATAACATCATGAATAGAAGATTTCAGCAAGGGCGCGAACATTGGGTTCAATATCGTTCAACGCCACATTACCAAACCCAAGTACCGTGCCATTCCAATCTCGGTGAGGAATCTTTTTGGATTGTTCATAATAATTAAAAGGTCTTATCACGATACCGCGATTTTTCGCGCGCTCCGCCCATTCCTGCTCAGAGACTCGCCCATTCCATCGAACCGTAATATGAAGACCAGCGGCTTGGCTTATCACCTCTAAATCACCTTTAAAATGATGCTTTATCACCGCCACCATTAACTGATGTTTCTGTTTATACAACCGCCTCATTTTGCGAATATGCCTTAACAGATCACCTTCAGAAATAAAATCGGCGAGTGCAGCTTGAGTATGACTTGGAGAATCGCCACTCAGCGCATCTTTGATGCTAAGTGCTTCAGAGACCATTGACTCTGGCAGCACCATATAGCCCAAACGTAAATCATTAAACATGACTTTGCTTAGCGAACCCACATAGATGACATGCCGGTCATGCCCTGTTTTGGCAGCCAACCCTTGCAAGCTTGGGTAAGGACGGTGTGCAAACTGAAACTCACTGTCGTAATCGTCTTCAATAATCCATCCACCACGCTCCCTTGCCCATTCAATTAATCTCAGACGTTGATTGATATCTAGAGTCGTTCCTAGGGGATACTGATTACTCGGAGTGACATAAATCGTCTTTACATTGCTGCGCTCGATTGCTGCGATATCTAATCCTAAGTAAGGCTCGACAATAGCCGGGACCAGTTCGAAACCAAACAGTTCAATGACCTTCGACATCTGCGTATAACCCGGCTGCTCCATCAATAATCGTCGCTCACTGTTTAAGGTAAGCAAAGCTGAAATGGCTAACGCTTGTTGGGCACCAGATGTAATGACGATCCGGTTGGGATCGCACAGTACCGAGCGGCTTGTCGCCAAATAACGAGTCAGTGCCTCTCGCAAATGGCAGTCGCCTTGAATGTCTTGCCCGCCAAGCATGCTAACCCGCTCTATATGCCGATTGATCAGGCGCTGCCATTTATGAGCCGGAAACTCATTTAAATCGGGAACCCCAGGAGCAAAAGCGTTCTTATTGATGGTACTTGATACCAGACGAGCAGCGCTTCGAAACTCTTTGTTTACCGAAACAAACTGGTCAGGAAGTTCAAGCGAAACAAAATATCCTGAGCCTGCTTTGCTCTCCAAGTAACCTTCCGCATGCAATTGATCGTATGCGTGAATAACCGTATTTCGGCTTAGCTTTAAATCCTGAGCCAATTGCCGGGTAGAAGGAAGCTTTAAACCCTTGGTCCACAACTGCCCTACAATCTTGTCGCGAATGGCACTAAACAGCGCTTCTTGCTTAGTTCGACTATCACTACTCAGGTTCAAATCACCGGTATCAATCAAGGCCATAACTGGATCCATTCATTAAACAAAATTGGCTCTAATTTAAGATCCAATTTAAAGATACATTTTAGAAAAATCAAATCATTGCAGGAGGCAAAGCTATGTTATCAGCGACAAAAAGAACTCAATTGAAAAAGGCGCCCCATAAGGCAGCGAATGATAAGCAAGTACTATACGACATCATTGATGAATCCATGATCGCTCACATTGCCATCTCCGACAGCGAGCAACCTTACGTCGTTCCAATGCTAGCGTGGCGAATCGCTGATACCGTCTACATCCACGGCGCGAACAATAGCCGTTTGATGCGCAGTTTGAAAAGCGGTATCGATACTTGCTTAACCTTCACCCTTTTTGATGGCTGGGTCCTGGCTAGGAGTGCATTTCATCATAGCGCTCATTACCGAAGCGCAGTCGTACTCGGTCATTTCACGCCAGTCGAAAATAGCGAGGAGAAAGATAAAATCCTCAACCATTTTGTAGAGCAGATTGCACCGGGTAGAACCAAAGATGTCAGGCTTAGCAACAAACGAGAGCTCAGTAGTACGATGCTATTAGCCATTCCACTCACGGAAGCTTCAGTAAAAGTAAGCCAAGGGGATGTGAATGATGATCTAGCGGATATGGAGATCAATGCCTTTGCTGGCTTCCTACCCTATAAAACGGTAGTGGGTCCGTTAACCGCGATGCCTGACTCAACACATACATCTGTCCCTGACTACAGCAAAGCCTATGGCAGTCGTTGGCATACGCAAAAAACTTAGTCGGTCATTGGTTTAACGCTCATCTAAGCAGTAGTGTCGGACATACTGAATGGGCGTTAAACCACGATTCTTCTTAAACATTCGATTAAAGCTAGCGATGTTCTGATAGCCTAAGCTACGCCCAATCTCTTCAATCTCTATCCCCTTCGCCATCATCGACACCGCGATGTTACTTAGCACGTAACCAGAGACGGTTGAAAAGTTCATCCCAAGTTTACGTAACGCACGCTGAAACTGCTGAGTCGACATACCAAGCAAACCACTAACATGTTCAAGTGTCGGTAGACCATGAAAGCGACTGTAGTTTAGCACTTCATATATGACTTTCACCTCGTCTTCAGGATCTGGCATGTTAAGCAGTTCATCCAAATCAGAAAAGTTCATGGCCAGTCGGCCTTTGCGCAAGCTTGACTGCTGCTTGGTTGCCAACCTCACCTCTGAATGAAACCAGATTTCGGTGCAAGAGTGGCTCCAATCAATATCGCAACCAAAAAAGTCGCGATATTTATCGGTGTTTTTTCGTGAGCCCGACAGTCGCACTCTTAAAGGCGCGAAATCCTCACCTAAATAGATTCGCATAACTTTGACCAGTATCACCGCCATGCGAACACTGTCATGAACTTTGGCTTGCGGACTAATGTGCGGATTTCGATAAACCCATTTAATGATTGAACCACTGAGCGCCGCCGACAAAAACGCCCCACTTTGCAAACTATTCAGACCGTAGTTCAAACGGCGT
>NZ_JATABG010000172.1:0-7215 GCF_036533755.1 Vibrio sp. M260118
TTAAAGTTTTGATTCCCTAAATAAATAGGGGAGGCTCAATGAATACTGATAAGTTCCTAGTCACTAGAAGCTAGTTCCTAGAAAACTTGAATTGACTGTGCTCGAATGATTGCTCATTCAAATGGTCACTTCGTATCATTGAAACCTAAATTGATACCGAAGTATCTATTTGGATTATCATCAACGAGTGCCCACACAGATTGATAGGTCTATATTTTTAAAGAACTTCGTTTTGGGCTCTGCTCAAAACGGACGGCCATTTTATCGAGATAACTTTCAGTGTCAAACACTTTTTTCGTTATTTCTTCGAAAGTTAATGCTTAACTTTCACCGCCTCTATTGCCTATGCTTTTCAGCTCGGTATCCCGTGGCAACGGAGGCGCATTATAGAGAGTTCACTTCTAAGCACAAGTCCTAAATTAAAAAAAACTACCAACTTTAGTCCGTTCGCTCACCAAACGAGCAATAAGCATAAAAAGAAAACAAAAGAGCCCTAATTAGGGCTCTTTTTACTATTTAGCGAACGAAATTATTGGTGGGCAATAACTTGATCATTGTTTACCAGCAATTTAACCGGTTTATCTGGAATCACTTTTCCTGACAATATTGCTTTAGCCAGTGGATTCTCCACACTCTGCTGAATAGCTCGTTTCAAAGGCCTTGCTCCATATACAGGATCGAAACCGACCTGAGCGATTAAGTCTAATGCTTTATCAGAGACCTCTAACGAATACCCTCTCTCTTCCATTCGTTTAGATAGACGCTCTAACTGAATTGAAGCGATAGACTTGATGTGATCTTGTCCTAGAGGGTGGAACACCACGCTTTCATCTACTCGGTTAAGAAACTCAGGACGGAAGTGTTTACTGACCACATCCATGACTTGTTCTTTCATACCTAGATAGTCAACCGAGCTGAAGCTCTCTTGAATTCGAGTCGAGCCCAAATTCGAAGTCATAATCACTACGGTATTGCGGAAATCAACGGTTCTCCCCTGCCCGTCTGTTAAGCGGCCATCATCAAGTACTTGAAGAAGGATATTAAATACATCCGGATGCGCTTTCTCTACCTCATCAAGTAAAATAACTGAATAAGGTTTACGACGAACAGCTTCTGTCAGGTAACCACCTTCTTCATAGCCAACATAGCCTGGAGGTGCACCAACTAGTCGAGCCACGGAGTGTTTCTCCATAAACTCAGACATATCGATACGCACCATGGCATCTTCACTATCGAACATAAAACTCGCCAACGTTTTGCATAGCTCCGTTTTGCCCACGCCTGTTGGACCTAAGAAAAGGAACGAACCAATAGGTTGATTTGGATCCGATAGCCCGGCGCGACTGCGGCGGATAGCATTAGCGACGACTTCAACTGCTTCAGTTTGACCAATTACACGTTGGTGCAATACATCTTCCATACGCAGTAGCTTCTCTTTCTCCGCTTCAAGCATCTTAGAAACCGGGATACCAGTTTGCTTTGAAAGTACATCTGCGATTTCGTTGTCTGTCACTTTATTCTTCAACAACGTCATCTCTTGCATTTCTGCTTGAGTGGCTAAATCGAGCTGCTTTTCCAATTCAGGGATGCGGCCATATTGAAGCTCAGACATTCTATTGAGATCGCCCGCACGACGTGCAAACTCCATGTCCATTCGCGCTTGCTCTAACTCAGATTTGATATGCTGCGTACCTGACAAGGCTGCTTTTTCAGCATTCCATACCTCTTCAAGCTCTGCAAACTCTCTCTCTTTATCTGATAGTTCGTCATTTAGTATGGTTAAACGCTTTTCACTGGCATCATCATGTTCGTTGGTCAGGGCTTGCTGTTCAATCTTAAGCTGGATGATCTTACGCTCTAACTTATCAAGAGACTCTGGTTTGGAGTCGATCTGCATGCGGATACTTGAAGCCGCTTCATCAATAAGGTCGATCGCTTTATCTGGTAATTGACGGTCAGAAACATAACGATGAGACAAACTAGCCGCTGCAACAATCGCTGGATCGGTAATTTCAACGTGGTGGTGAAGCTCATAACGCTCTTTTAGGCCGCGAAGAATAGCCACCGTATCTTCAACACTTGGCTCATCAACAATCACTTTTTGGAAACGACGCTCCAGTGCTGGGTCTTTCTCTATATATTGGCGATATTCATCCAACGTGGTGGCGCCAACACAGTGAAGTTCGCCACGAGCGAGAGCTGGTTTAAGCATGTTGCCGGCATCCATTGAACCTTCACCTTTCCCCGCACCGACCATGGTATGAATCTCGTCAATGAAGAGAATCACATTGCCCTCTTCTTTAGATAGTTCATTCAATACTGATTTGAGCCGCTCTTCAAACTCACCACGGTATTTAGCGCCAGCGACCAGCGCCCCCATATCAAGAGAGAGCACGCGACGCCCACGTAGACCTTCCGGTACTTCATTGTTAATGATGCGTTGAGCAAGACCTTCAACAATAGCGGTTTTGCCCACACCCGGCTCGCCAATGATCACGGGGTTATTTTTGGTACGACGTTGCAATACTTGAATAGTGCGGCGGATTTCATCATCACGGCCAATTACCGGGTCGAGTTTACCCTGTTCGGCACGCTCGGTTAGATCTATGGTAAATTTTTCTAGTGCTTGACGAAGATCTTCCGCGTTTGGGTCATTGACCTTCTGACCACCTCGCACTTTATCAATCGCTTCAGATAGTTTTGCTTCCGTTAAACCCAACTCTTTTAACAGCGCTCCAAGCGGACCTTTGTCTTCTAGCGCAGCAAGTAGGAACACTTCAGAAGAGATATACGCATCTTGACGTTTCTGCGCGACTTTATCGCACAGATTAAACAAGGTACCCATCGCACTTGATAACTGAACATCTCCACCAATGCCACTCACTTTGGGCAGTCGGTCAAGTATCTCACTTAACTTTGATCTTAAGTGGGTAACATCAACGTCCAGCATGGTCAAAAGCGGGCGAATCGGGCTGCCATTTTGATCCATTAGCGCCACCATAAGGTGCACTGGCTCAATATATTGATGGTCTCTGCCTAAAGCCAATGATTGGGCGTCAGATATAGCGATTTGGAATTTACTGGTAAATCTGTCAAGACGCATGCTTACCTTCCTACTTAAACTGAGAAAAATTAACTATTCAGTATGAAAGATGGATACGCGAAGCGAGATTTTCAAGGGGAGAAATATTGATTCAAATCGGAAAATAGCGGATTAGTTTTCAATCCAGATAAATGTTGCCTGTCGACCTGTCACACCATCACGACGATAAGAATAAAAGCGAGTAGAATCTTCGAATGTGCATAGCTCACTATAATAAACCTGCGTCACCCCAACACTATTCAATCTTTGGGTAACCAGTTGGTTCATATTCGCAAGCCACTTTCCTTGCTGCTGGCGCGGAATAAATGCAGATACCGCTTGCGAGTCAGCGTTTACAAATTCATCGACAACGTCTTTACCTACTTCAAAAGCTCGAGCACCGATAGCAGGACCAATCCAAGCCATCACTTCACCATCAAACTTAGCCACCGCTTGTTCAACAATACCATTGACTAATCCACGCCACCCTGCATGTACCGCTGCAACTTGAGTGCCTTGAACATTTGTCAGTAAAACAGGTAAACAATCGGCTGTCATGGCGGAGCAGACAACCCCACGCCTTTGCGTGAAGAGACCATCGGCGTCCAACACTTGCTCAGTAGGAGTATTAACTTCTGCTACAACGGTTGAGTGGGTTTGATTGAGCCATACCGGTGCGCTCGGCATTTGGGCTTGCTGCGTCAGCCAACGACGGTTTTGCTCAACCTTTGTTAACTCGTCCCCAACGTGAGTACCGAGGTTCAAACCTTGATACGCCCCGCCAGAAAAACCACCAATTCGCGTCGATGAAAACGCCTTGATCTGTTTTGCTGCGGGCCAGTTGGGAACGATCATTTCCATACGATTAGTACTCGTCTTCTAAGCCATGTTCACGAGTATCTTGGCGAAGTGCCTCTGCCATTTCGACCATATCATCTGGAACGGGTGCGTGGAACTCAACCTCTTCACCAGTAATTGGGTGCTCGAACTTAAGCATTACCGCATGTAGCGCTTGACGATCAAATGCGCGGATCTGTTCTGCTAACTCTTCCGTCGCACCGCTAGGGATACGCGCACGGCCGCCATATGCAGTATCACCTAATAGCGGATGCTGAAGATAAGACATGTGGACACGAATCTGGTGGGTACGTCCAGTTTCTAGGCGCAGGCGGATGCGAGTGTGCTCGCGGAAATGTTCTGCCACTCGATAGTGAGTGATTGCTGGCTTACCCATAGGGCTAACCGCCATCAGTGTACGCTTAGTTGAGTGACGACCAATCGGCTGTTCAACACGACCACCAGCCGTCATGCGACCAATCGCTATCGCTTCATACTCACGTACAAAGTTACGCTTTTTCTGCAAAGCACGAACCAAGCGGGTCTGAGCCGGTACGGTTTTCGCCACCACCATCAAACCTGTGGTGTCTTTATCGAGACGATGGACGATACCTGCACGCGGTACTTCCGCGATATCAGGGTAATGGTGCAACAAGGCATTCAGTACGGTTCCATCTGGCGTACCTGCCCCCGGGTGAACAACCAAACCGCGCGGTTTGTTGATTACCATTATGTCGTCATCTTCATAAACGATATCTAAAGGAATATCTTGCGCTTCCCAACGCTCTTCATCTTCAAGTTCCGCTTGCAGCGTGATTTCTTCACCACCCATTACTTTAGTGCGTGGCTTAGTTATAACCTCTCCATCCACTTGAACCTTACCGGCTAACAGCCACTCTTTAAGGCGTGAACGCGAGAAATCGGCGAATAATTCGGCGATAGCTTGGTCTAAACGTTGACCTAATTGGCTATCTTTTACTGTATTTGTTAATTCAATCTGCTGAGCCATATCGAACTTTTTTAAAAACCGTGAGACTAATTGTCACTACTGTGGAAAAATATACTATTGGACATTGTATCTGTTACCGGATAGAAAGTAACGGAAGCAACAGAAATATTTATCTCAAGGAATCGAATCCTGACATGAAAAAGCATACTTTATCTGGCTTGTTAGCATTATCCGTACTGGTAGGCTGCTCTAGCAGCGAAGAAGTTGTACCGGATGTGCCACCATCTGAGCTTTACTCAGAAGCACAGGTTTCGCTTCAAAGTGGCAACTGGCTAACAGCGATTGGTAAACTCGAAGCACTCGACTCTCGTTACCCTTTCGGTGCTTACTCAGAGCAAGTCCAACTTGATCTGATCTATGCCTACTACAAAAACGATGATCTAACACTTGGTTTAGCGACCATTGAACGCTTTATGCGCCTTAACCCTACTCATGAAAAACTTGATTGGGTTCTTTACATGCGTGGCTTAACCCACATGGCGCAAGACCGTAACTTTATGCACAGCATCTTTAATATGGATCGCAGCGATCGTGACCCTGAGCCAGTAAAGAAAGCCTTTGCGGACTTTAAACGCCTGCTAGAGCGCTACCCTACTAGCCCATACTCGAACGATGCTAGACAACGCATGTTCGCGCTTAAAAACCGACTAGCAAACTACGATTTAGCAACAGCAGACTTCTACCTTCGACGTGAAGCTTGGGTCGCTGCCATCAACCGTACGCAAGAGCTACAAAAAACCTTTCCAAGCACTGAAGCGGCACGCAAATCTCTAGAAATCCAACTAGAGGCGTATCAGCAACTTGGTCTTGAAGATGCAGTGGAAAGAACCCAAGAGCTGATTGCACTCAACCCTGAATAACTTACTAATATTGGTAGAAAAAAGCGCCTTCACATTTGATGGCGCTTTTTGTTTATAACTTTGCACACCAACGACTTTGCAACTACATTTTAATCAATGTGGTTTAGAGGTATGTCATGCTGCGCACTGTTGTTCTGTTACTGCTAATTTCAATTCAAAGCGCCTACGCGCTATCGCTCTCTCCGCTGCAAAAGCAGCCATATTTGGGCGACCTTTCTCAGCTAGAGAAGAAAGGGGTGATTAGAGTTTTGGTGTCCGCAGACCTGGGGTTTTACTACATCGAAGGTGGTAAACCCAAAGGCATACTTGCCGAGCTTCTTTACCACTTTGAAAAAGAGTTACGCCAACGTTCATCTTACTTCAATTTACAGGTTATTCCTGTCCATCGAGATGAATTGATCCCATCTCTACAGCAGGGCTACGGAGATTTGATTGTCGCAAACTTGACCATCACTGAGCCTAGAAAAGAACTGATAGCCTTTAGTGCACCTGTTTTAACTAACATTCAAGAGTTGTTAGTGACTCATCACTCCATTAATCCATTGACCTCTATCAAGCAGTTAAGTGGCAAAGAAGTTTGGATCAGGGCAAGCTCAAGCTACTTTGAGAGTCTGCAAGCAATTAACCGAACTTTGGATAGTCAATCTCTGCAACCGGTGACAGTAAGGTTTATTGAAGAAACCCTACAAGATTACGAACTGGTTGAAATGGTCAATCAAGGCCACATCCCCGCCACCATACTCGACAGTCATAAAACAGAGTTGTGGATCAAGTTAATGGAAAACATTCGCGTACACTCAGATGTTCCGATAAGGGAAGATGGACAAATCGCTTGGGCAATGCGTAAAGATAGCCCCAAGTTAAAAGCTTTTGTTAATGGCTATTTAAAAGACTACCGTTCTGGCACTCTGTTAGGTAATGTTATCTACAACAAGTATCTTGGCAATACCCAGTGGCTAAAGCGTATCTTGGACCCCAACCATACCAGTAAACTAAAGTCTCTCGCTCCATTGTTTGAAACATATTCGGACCAATATAGTTTCGACTCTTTAATGATCTCAGCCCAAGGTTACCAAGAATCCGGCCTCGACCAAACCAAGGTATCGCATAAAGGCGCTGTAGGCGTCATGCAGGTTTTACCCAGCACCGCTAAAGATCCTAACGTCAATATTCCAGATATCTATCAAGTGGAAAATAACATCCACGCGGGAGTTAAATACATGCGATTTATCAAAGATCGCTATTTCAACGAGCAAGGTATTTCCCCCGACGATCAGGTCTACTTCACTCTCGCAGCATACAACGCAGGCCCAGCCAACATTCGCAAAATGCGCCGTCTAGCAGATAAAAATGGTTACGACCCCAACAAGTGGTTCCGCAATGTTGAAATCATGGCTCGACGCAATATAGGCCGCGAACCTGTTCAC
>NZ_JATABG010000173.1:0-7166 GCF_036533755.1 Vibrio sp. M260118
GTTTTAGCCATCGCCTTATCTGCTCAAGCGTTTGCTGGCGACTTCGACCTTAAAGCCACGATGAAGCAAATGAAAGTCGAATTTAAAACAGCTGCCGAGGCAACTGAGATAAGTCAAATGAAGTCCGCCGTGAACAACTTATCTGAGCTTGTTGAACAGTCAAAACGTGGCGATTACCCTCCTGAGAAATTTGATATCTATTTTGAAGGCTTTTCCAAGTTGTCAGTCGCGCTCGACTCTGTAGAGAGCAAGTTAGAAGCGGGTGATATTGCCGGCGCGAAAGCAGAGCTAAAAACCGTAGATGATTTGCGAATCGAGTACCACGACAAGCGAAACCCTAGCATATGGAGTAAGTTGTTCGGCTGATAAAGCATCAGTAAAGCCGCTATTACCATGATCTTTGTTAGGTTTTTGGGAGTGGCTTGCTGAGATTGTTAGTAAAAAGTTATATATTCACGCCTATTAACCGAGAGTGAATATGTTACGAGCATCGAACTTCAAGCGAACTATGTTAGTTGCAAGTGCCCTAAGTTGGGTGCTTGTAACTTTGATGCCCGTTATCAATGCCCACGGAGCGAGTGCAGGTGTATGGGCGACACTTTGTACCATCAATGGTTTTGAGTTAGTACAAATCGAAGCAGGCAAAGTAGAAACTCAGCACAGCAAACCTTGTCCATTCAGCCATTTTTCTAGTTTCCACCAAGACACAGTTCCAACACCCACACACTTTACTAAAAGCACGTTAGCGATAGTAGAAAGTTACGCTTTTTTGGCTCTAAGCGAACGATTCCAACTCGCTATTCCTCGAGCTCCACCTCTATTCAGTTAAATTGTTGCAAGCTCAAGCCTCCCGACGAAAACCCTTTGCTATGGACTATAATCCTAAACACATCCGCTCAATCCGCTCCCAATTGCTCACTAATATAATCAATAAACCCGCGCAGCCTAGCTGGCATATATTTGGTCTGAGGATATTGCATAGCAACCGCACCATGATAGTTACTTTTTATTGTCCAATCTTGCAAGATCGGAATAACGTCATTGTTCGCTACTGCTTCAGCTACCACGAAGTCATGGAAGATACCTATACCTAGGGCGTTCTTTACTCCTGTTAAGCGCATTTGAGAGTGGTTAACTGCGTATCGCCCCGACACTGCAATTGAGTGGTACTCGTCATCTTTAAAGAAATCCCACACATGATCTTTGTCTGTTTCTGCTAGATAGAGACAGTCATGGTCGGTCAGTTCACTAGGATGGGCTGGCATGCCGCGTTTAGCGATATATGCAGGGCTCGCGCACAGTACAAGGTTGGTTTTGCTGACCTCTTTTAGCACTAAGTTCTCATCGGGCTTATCGGTGAGTTTAAACGCGATGTCTATTCCTTCACGAATTAGATCGATTTCTCCGTCTGCGACACGAAGCTTAAGTTGAATTTCAGGATACTTTTTCAAGAAAGGAACGACGTGAGGCTGGAGTACCGAGTTGAGAAATGCTTCGGGAGCAGCGATAGTTAATGCCCCGGACATCTCTTGGTGGGCAGTGGTCGATAACTCCACTGCGCGCTTTGCTGCATCCAACATAACCAAAGCTTGATCGTAAACCTGCTGGCCATGCTGTGTGATGATCAGCTTTCGAGTCGTGCGCTCAAAAAGCTTAACCGACAGTGAGGTCTCTAAACGTGTGACTAATTTGCTCAATGCGGATGGGGTAACATCGAGACTTTTGGCCGCTGAGGTAAAACTTCCTTCATCAACAATGGCAATAAAACTGGCTAAGTCGGGAAGTAGGGTGATCAGCTTAGTATTCTTCATTTTCCTAACGTCATGTCGGTATTTTTCGCCATTGTAACGTGTGTAAATGTGACCGTCATCATTAAAAGACGTTATTTGTGCCTCAAATTCAATAATGTTTTTCCACCTAACGGGATAATGAAATTGGCGCGCTTGAATTACACTTAGTGAATAAGATTTTGGCTCCAGTGAACCACTGGAATCCGACATAATAACTAGGAAGGAATTTGCAATGTCTTCTGCATTCTACCAACAGATTCAAAATCAAATAGAAGAAGTAAAGGCCGAAGGTCTATACAAGTCAGAACGCGTGATCACGTCGCAACAACAGGCTGCGGTAAAGATCTCTACCGGTGAAGAAGTACTAAACTTCTGTGCAAACAACTACCTTGGCCTTGCCAATCACCCAGAGCTAATTGAAGCGGGTAAGCAGGGTATGGATGTACACGGTTTTGGTATGGCATCAGTTCGCTTTATCTGTGGTACTCAAGATATCCATAAAGAACTCGAGCAAAAGCTGTCTAAGTTCCTAGGTAAAGAAGACACTATCCTTTACACCTCTTGTTTTGATGCAAACGCAGGTCTGTTTGAAACGATTCTTGGCAAAGAAGATGCAATCATCTCTGATGCGTTGAACCACGCTTCAATTATCGACGGTGTTCGCTTATGTAAAGCGATGCGTTTCCGTTACTCCAACAACAATATGCAAGAGCTAGAACAGCAATTAATCGCGGCGAAAGAAGCGGGCGCTCGCCACATTCTTATCGTCACTGACGGTGTGTTCTCAATGGATGGTGTGGTAGCAAACCTTCCGGCTATTTGTGATCTTGCAGACAAGTACGGCGCATTGACTATGGTTGATGACTCTCACGCTGTTGGCTTCATGGGCAAAACAGGCGCGGGTACCCACGAATACCATGATGTTGTCGATCGCATCGACATCATCACAGGTACGTTAGGTAAAGCTATGGGTGGCGCTTCAGGCGGTTACACATCGGGTAAAGCCGAAGTGATCGACTGGCTACGTCAGCGGTCGCGTCCATACCTGTTCTCTAACTCAGTTGCACCAGCAATCGTTAACGCTTCTATCCGTGTTTTAGACCTATTAGAGCAAAGTGGTGACCTACGCGATCGCCTATGGGAAAACGCAGCACACTTCCGCACACGAATGGAAGACGCAGGCTTTACCATGGGTGGTGCTGACCATGCAATCATCCCAATCATGTTAGGCGACGCTAAAGTCGCGGCTGAGTTTGCAGAGCGTGCACTTGAAAAAGGCATTTATGTTATTGGTTTCTCTTTCCCGGTAGTACCAAAAGGCCAAGCTCGTATCCGTACCCAAATGTCTGCAGCGCATTCTCGTGAGCAGCTCGATCGCGCTATCGATGCGTTCATCGAGGTAGGTCGTGACATGGAGATCATCAAATAATGAAAATCAAAGCACTTTCAAAACTTAAGCCTGAAGAAGGCATCTGGATGACCGAAGTAGACAAGCCAGAGCTTGGACACAATGATCTCCTAATCCGAATTAAGAAGACAGCGATCTGTGGTACTGACGTTCACATCTACAACTGGGACGAGTGGTCACAGAACACGATTCCTGTGCCTATGGTGGTTGGCCATGAGTACGTTGGTGAAGTTGTAGGTATCGGCCAAGAGGTCCGCGGCTTCGAAATCGGTGATCGTGTTTCTGGTGAAGGCCATATTACCTGTGGTCACTGTCGTAACTGTCGCGGCGGTCGCACTCACTTATGTCGCAACACTGTAGGTGTTGGTGTAAACCGTGAAGGTGCATTCGCAGAATACCTAGTTATTCCTGCATTTAATGCATTTAAGATCCCTGAAGGTATTTCTGACGATCTTGCATCAATCTTCGACCCATTTGGTAACGCAGTTCATACTGCTTTGTCGTTTGATTTGGTCGGCGAAGATGTGCTTATTACTGGCGCAGGCCCAATTGGTATTATGGCTGCCGCAGTTGCAAAGCATGTTGGTGCGCGCCACGTTGTTATCACTGATGTTAACGAGTACCGCTTAGAGCTTGCGCGTAAGATGGGCGTTACTCGCGCAGTGAATGTTGCTGAGCAAAAACTTGAAGACGTGATGGAAGAGCTGAACATGACAGAAGGTTTCGATGTCGGCCTTGAAATGTCTGGTGTACCGTCAGCGTTTAACTCAATGCTAAAGACAATGAACCATGGCGGTCGTATCGCGCTACTGGGCATTCCGCCATCCGACATGGGTATCGATTGGAACCAAGTGATCTTCAAGGGCCTAGTAATTAAAGGTATCTATGGTCGTGAAATGTTTGAAACTTGGTACAAGATGGCGTCATTGATTCAATCTGGCTTAGATCTCACACCAATCATCACTCACCACTTCAAAGTTGATGACTTCCAAGCAGGCTTTGACGCTATGCGTAGCGGTAAGTCAGGTAAAGTTATTCTTGATTGGGAGTAAAACCCAACGCTCAATCAGCCATACTCACACTAGTGGGTTTGGCTGTTGTTAACTTGAGTTAAAACTACGAATTAGGCAATCAAATCAGTTCGCCAATATCTTACCAATCTCGAGCCTTTCTGCTTTCGTCATACCGGTTTTATTCATAAACGGCATGTCTTCATTTTCAACCGTACGAGCGACAATTCTTGTTGACCAACGCTGAACGTCTTGCCAGTTGTCAAAGCTAGCGCCAGCCGGAGCGACTGAAAAAACGTCATCTGTAGGGGTTTGACTATGACACGTAGTACATCGGCGTTCGATAATAGTCATTACCTTAAGCTGATGTTTATCTGTGTCTGCTGTTTCGATCATCGCTTTAGCGTTTGAAACATTATCGTTTTTGTCTAGTGAATTGATTGGTAAACTCACCACAATAGCCAGCATAAACATAGCTAAAGAGCCACTGATAAGTACAGAAGGTTTGGTTAAACCAACATGCCTAAGATTAAAATAGTGCCTTATCCAGGCGCTAAGTATCATGACCAAAATGGCGATCAGCCAGTTGTTTGCATGCTGATAGAACATTGGGTAGTGGTTGCTGATCATTAAGAAAATGATAGGTAACGTGAAGTAATTGTTATGAATAGAACGGCGTTTACCTTCTAAGCCAGGCTGGGGATCGACGTTCTCACCAGCAACGACTTGCGCGACCATTTTTCGTTGTCCGGGTATGATCTTGTAAAATACGTTATTGACCATTATCGAACCAATCAACACGCCCATATGAATAAACGCGCCTCGTCCACTAAATACCTGACTAAAGCCATAGAAGAATGCGCAGCCAGCTAATACCACTGAAGCAACAAAAAGTGGCTTGGATGAGGAGAGTGACGAACGCAACAACAGTTCATAGGTGATGACCCCTGCAATGACCCCGCCAATACCCAACATCACCGCTTGTAAACTACTAAGTGGCATAATGCGTGGGTCAATGAGGTACGCTTGAGCATTAAAGTAGTACATCCAAATAAGCAATGCTGTTCCGGTTAACCAAGTTGTGTAGGCTTCCCATTTAAACCAGTGAAGATTTTCGGGCATCTTCTCTGGACCTACTTGATACTTGGCAACCTCATAAAAACCACCGCCATGTACAGCCCAAAGATCACCTTTGATCCCTTTGTCTTTTTTCCATTTAGGCGGTGTTTCTAGGCTGTTGTCTAACCAGGTAAAATAGAAACTAGCTCCAATCCATGCAACCCCACAGATTACATGGAACCATTTGATAAATAGCGCAATCCATTCATAGAGTTGTGGCCACATACTTTACTTCCTTTTTTGTATACTAAATTCCCGCACAGATAGGTGCGTTCAATGATGCGATCATCACTGAGTGTGATAATGGCAAACAGCTGTTCACTTAGTGTTTTGCACCTTAGTAGGCGCTGCTGCAGCATGGGCGAAGCCATGAAATCGAGTTCAACAAAATCCGCTTCACTGCCTGGGTTGAGATTTCCAACTAGATGGTCAATGCCCATGGCCGATGCAGGCCCTTGGGTACAAAGGTAGAGCGCCTCAAATGGATCTAAGCTGCTGTTTTGTAATTGGCAGATTTTGTAAGCATCAGATTGGTTTGCGAATAGACTCAGGCTGGTTCCTGCGCCAACATCACTTGCGATTGAAACGTTTAACCCGTCGGCCTTGGCTCGGTCGAAGTTAAACAGGCCGCTGCCTAAGAAAAGGTTTGAGGACGGGCAGAAGCTAATGGTAGCGCCTGAACTTTTCAAAGCTTGATATTCACGGTCTTCAAGGTGTATTGCGTGACCAAATAGTGCTCGCTCTCGTACTAAGTCATTGGCTTCGTAGATGCCGAGATAATCAGGGTGCTGAGGGTAGAGCTCTTTTATCCAATCCACTTCGCCTAAGTTCTCACTCAGATGTGTCTGAATGAAAGTATCTGGGTGTTCATTAGCTAATTGGCCGGCCTTTGCAAGTTGCAGTGGCGTGCTGGTTGGCGCAAACCTTGGGGTGATGGCATACATAGCTCGCCCGTTTTTGTGCCAGCGCTCGATAAGCTCTTTACTCTCCCGATAGCCTTGCTCTGGTGTATCTTGTAACTCTTCGGGACAAAATCTATCCATCATCACTTTGCCGCAGATCATACGAGCTTGAATAGCTTCGGCAGCAGTAAAGAAAGCATCTACAGATTGAGGATGAACGGTGGCAAAAACACTTGCCGTGGTTGTTCCGTGTGCAATCAACTGACCGAGAAAAAATTCCGCTTGAGCGAGTGCATATTCTTGGTTGGCAAATTGGCTTTCAGTGGGAAAGGTGTATTCATTTAACCAATCGAGTAGCTGCTTACCATAACTGGCGATCATCTCTACTTGAGGGAAATGGACATGGCTATCTATCATGCCCGGGATCAGTAAGCCTTTATGCATCTCTACGCCACCGTAATTAAGCAACTGTTGGTTGGCAGGATGTTTGAAGAAGTCGCTAGCTTCACCTAGGTGAGTGATACGGCCATTCTCTGTTACCAAGACTCCATCACTGAAGTACTGATAATTGTTGGCTGGATCGATCGTGGTTTTTGGGAAGTGAAGAATACTGCCCCTATGAACTTGTCTCGACATATCAACTTCCTCTGTAAGTAGAATAGGAATAGGGAGAGAGCAGAAGTGGGATGTGATAGTGACGTTGATCGTCAACATAGAAATGAACATCCACTTTTGGGAAAAACACCGCTGAAAATGCGTTTTGGCAGTAATCCTTTGTTGCGAAGTTTAGGGTGTAGGTTTCGGCAAGGGTAAGTTCAGTATCAAATCTAACTCGACCATCCGTGTCGGTGATACCCGTGGCAAGCGCTTGTTGGCTATCTAAAAGATGCAGTGTTACCTCAATGCCTGACGCTGGCTGGCCGTGGGTCGTATTCAA